>JAATVP010000096.1 GCA_014523625.1 Nitrososphaerales archaeon TH5896 | reverse complement strand
TCATAACGGCATTGGATAACATAAAGGATATCAGCAATGATCTGTTATACGATTCGACAGTGTTATCATTAGATGGTATCATTCATAAACCAATCCTTTTGGATGAACTATGTAGATACCTCATACGCGAGACTACTTAAATACCTGTCACAATATAGGTATTGCCCATAGGCGGGTTACCAAATAAAAGACCCGTATTAGTTCCACTATTCGTCCATCTAATCAATACCTTATCTCCTTCCACAAGGATATCATGGTGTTCTAGCTTTCGATCTGGTACTGCTATAATTGCAGATGCATATTTCTTCGTTCCCTCGGGCCCTTTACGTAGGGCTTCTGGTAGAACTGGGTTATGTATTACAAAGTCAGGCGATAAAATCTCGTCTGCTACTTCTAGCATTCCATTCTGAAATATGTCACCATGGTAACGAAGAGCTAGAGCTCTATTTTCTTCTTCTTGTTTTGATCTAGATGATGAATTGTCCATATTCTTAAAAATTTGATCTTCTATATAAAGTTCCTCAAGTTTAAGCTGGAGCTGATATATGTGTTTAATGTCTGTTTTTGTGTATCATTTAATTTCTATGGTCACTAACATTCAACATATAGCATATTCCTTTTTTAATTCTGATATTTGATCAGACGGAGCAGATACAGTTATCAGGTTTGTTACTCCTATCATCGTTATTATTCCAATCATTGCTAGTTATTCTATTGCTATTCAAATATGGTAGTCTATTTTAGTATGGCACAAAATCTGCCTCAATTTCAACGTCATTTGCTTCGAATTGGTTCAATTGCATTTCTTGCAGGTGTAGTTATAGCAATCCTATCTACTGCGATCCATCCTTCAACAGAAGATCCATCTAACCATCCTCTTGTATTTACAAAATATGCCAGCAATGGTTCATGGATAGCAGTTCATATTGGCCAATTTGCAGGCGTAATAATGGTTTTTGCTGGGGGATTTGTGACTCTCTTCCGCCTACTTCTGCACTTCGAATCAAGCATGGGCTTCTATCCTGGCATGGATTGGTTTTGCACTTGCTATAATGACGGCCAGTGCCATTGCCGTTCTTCAGGCTGTTGACGGAATTGCTCTCAAGATGGCAGTAGATTCTTGGGTTCATGCTCCTCCTAAGGAAAAAGCCGTCACCTTTGGAGTTGCAGAAGGGATTAGATTTATTGAATATGGTACCAATAGTATATTTCGCATCCTTCAAGGAACACTTGCAATAATATTTGGTGTTGCAATTGTAAAGAGCTAGATTCTTAGCAAATGGATTGGTGGGGCAGGAGTTGTTATAGGTGCTGTCACCATTTATGCTGGGCTAGAAGTAGCTTATCTGGGTTTTGGCGGTCTAACAACTATAATTGGTATCTCAATGATAATTTATTTTATCTGGATTGGAATCGTAGGTGGTTTTATGTGGAAGAAATCAATGTCAAAGAAGATTCAGAAAACCTGATGAAAACAGGACATAATTTTTGATAGTCCAGTTGTAACTGTTGCGGGCCGACGCATAAATTTCTATTCTACTAACTTGTAAGCTACAACTTTGTTGTCCTGCATAAGAGGTATCACAATCACATCTTGATTCGGTATAAATCCTAGATCAGCAGTCCCGCTTGTATGTAAATCTACTAAGTTTGTAAATCCTGTTCCATTTGCGTTAACAGTAAAGATCTTTCCCGCAGGGTTGTCGGTAACATAGTAACGAATTTCTTTAACGTCAGATTCTATTCCATCAAGTCCACCAAAAGGAGAAGTCGTATTTTCTTCCCCTAAACTGCTTATTGTCTTATTTCCTAAATCAACAGCTTCTATGCCAGCTCCCGGCTTACTCATATCTCCCAAAGAGGCAACGATAAGTCTGTTTTTAGTATTATCAACATGGAGACCATTTGGACCCTCTAATTGTGGGCTTTGTAACCAAACTTGAAAGGACGTATTATTACTATCTTTAGCATTCACGTCTTGCTTATAAATAGTATTTGTAATTGTATCCGATACATAGATATTCCCTTGATCATCTGAAACGACGTCATTAAGAAAAGCGCTTCCCGGCGCGTTAAAACGATTGATTATTTTTCCACTTTCAATATCTATCTCGACAAGATCTGTGATATCTGAAACATACAATTTGCTACTACTACCATTATCATAAACAGCCATACCTTTTGGCGCATTAAATCCTGTTATCCAATTTAATTCAACGATACTCCCATTCAAAGGTGAGACCTTAGAAATGAATCCGTTTTGATCTTTCTGATCTGGTTTTCCCTCTATGTTAGAAACAAACAACACATCCTGCTTAGGTGCGTAGACCACTGATTCTGGATTCTTCAAGTCAGCCGGTGTCTCCCACAATTCGCTGATTTTTGTCTGCCCTACCTCTTGTTGTTGTTGCTGCTGCTCTTGTGCTTGGGCCTCGTTATTGTTGTTATTCATATTAATGCTGATTCCAAAGAACAATATTAATCCTGATGCTGCTAATAGAAACAAAGAGACCAAAACCACTGATTTCAGTGGATATTTTCTGGTATTTGCGGACAACATTTAGTAATTGTGAGGAAGGTGTAATAAACTTAACATTTCATTTTTCTTCAGAGTATTTGGCTGATAAATATGCTATTAATTGACATTTCTGACGAGGAGACCTTATAGATAGTGTCATTAAGTCTCCTTATTTGAGGGTGGATAATAAAATTGGTGTCTGGAGTTTAAACGCCACCAGAGATATTTTAACACTACCACGCTCATGACTTCGTTAGTCTTGAAATAGTAACTTTTATTCTTCCCTCAGCCTTTGGCCACAACGCTTCCTACCTTTCTTGGTTAGCCTTACTTTGAAGTTTTTCAGGTGTCTTTCAATAAATCCCCTTTTATCTTTTAGAATAAATTTAGCCAAATACCAAATATCCAGGGTTTGAGGAAATGCCCTCATTTTTTTAATGATATCTTCTAAGGATTGCCATTTTGTGTTTCTACCTGCTTTTCTGTCTCTCTTGTCACGATTGCAAAGAGTATCGTGTACATAATTTATAATTGCCAAAGTCTCGTGGTTCATATTCGGAGAGTCAGCCTTTCAGCCGGATTTAAAGGAAGTGAGATAGACAAAAAGATAACTGGGCACAAGTACGACCCTCAGAACGTTAGCCCTACCGCCGTGAGAAAAAGAGGCAGTCAAAACATAAAATGATAACATGAAAAATTTGCTGATTGGCTATGAGTTTGAACTCAATGGATAGCCAATTACCTTTTTCAGGCATGTGGAAAATTAGAAGAATAAAGTAGAATATAATGTTTATGAATGTTCCAACGGTCCTGTTAAGTTAAGTCCTCTCACCTCTTATTAGTCGAACAAGATCCATAAATTTGATGTGAAGAATGTCTGCATCGTACCAATATTATGATTTCTCATATATGGATTAAGGTCTGTTTGTACCCAATAGCCGGTGACAACTTTGACTATAAGGACATGTACTGGAACTGGAACAGCTACAAGATTGGTTTTCAAATCCAAATTCATTGAGCTTCGACTCACTAAATGTATTAATAAACCAAAAGAGTAAAAAAACAGCAGTCACTGTCACTAAAAAAGCTACAATAATGGTCTTCTGAAATTCATCCATTGTTCTCTACCATCTAGCCTCAAACTATGTTACCCATAATTCCACACGACTAACATCCTAATAACACAATAGGAATTGTAGTGCATTATCATTGAGTACTGGCCCAGCGTACATTTTAAAAAATTAACTGAGATGTAGATTTCCTCGTATTTCATCGTCCCCTGCAAAATGGAAACATCCTGACCCAGTTGATACTAATGAACGCCTAGAAAATATGGCATTATAACCATTTTATATTAGCAAGGCGTTCTTTTATCGTATCTGACTCCACTGATTGGTAAGTTGAAAGCCAGGCTTCGTCTAGCTGGCCAAAATGTTTAGGTTATGCGGAGCAAATGAAATAGGTTCTGAATGACATTTTATTGAAGCAAATGAAAACCAAGGGGGTTCGATTCCCGTAGTTAAGGGACTCATTACCATTAGCAGAGATATTTGATTTACTGAATAAAAAGCGTTTCAGCCTATACAACCATGCTGCTGTTCTAGTTCGACTATCTCCACACCGACCACTTTATAATTCTCAATGAAAGATATCGAATAGTTGATATCTTTAGTGCCAAAGGTCACTTTTTTACCGTACCTCTTCATTGACATCTCTTGCGGGCGTTTCATTTCAAATCTGTGACTTGGCACGAGTCATATATACGCTGCGAGAATTTAAAGTGGATCTGATGCTAGATAATAAAGAGTTGTCTATTCTGAATAAATCATCATAAATTCAGCAATGACATGAATCATTATTGCGGTATTAGATTCTGGTCAGAGTATCCCATTTGAGAACTAATATTACACTGGGCAAGGGTGTATGAACCATTTTTGACCTAGATGGAAAATATTAACAGAAGTTAGGCGATACCTAGACTATAGATTATCTAGAATTATATACTTCATAAGTTACTATCGCCTATTGCCTCGGTCCTGCCAGCTGCTTCTGACAAGACTTTTATTCTTGGGGAATGTTAGCTCAAATAATTGAGATTCTACTGGGTACACGTCGACAGAAGCAGAAAAAGTATCCAAGAATGCTGAAAAATAAGCAATGGTTATAGACTAACCTTATCTTTATGATTTAGTCATAAGAGTTGTGAAGGAATTAAGCATCTATCTCCTTAGTGGAGCAGTCCCCGCAGCGACTGAAATTCTTCGTAAGCATGGTATCGGAGGTCTGGCCTTTTATGAAATATATTGTGCTGGCCGTACAAGAAGGCATGAGATACCTGAGCTGATCTTTCGGGGTGCACGTGCATATCAGACAGGTAGAAGAATCACTCCAGAATTTGAAAAGAGAGCCAAGATCGAGACCTTCGTACCCGACTCGTCTGCAGAAGAAATTGTTGATGAACTTATTAGTAGCATCGGCTCAGACTCTGAGCCGAGCGGTATGGTGTTTGTTAAGGAAGTTTCTGAGGTCTACGAGATCGGGTCTAGACAGTGCGGCGAGGCTATCCTGACTTCCAAATAGATAGCTGATGGAGTATCTTTGCTGTTAAACTGCTGCAATTGTTGCAACTCGTGTTTCCAGGGCTAAATCAATTTAACAATATCGGACTCATTTGGAATCTTCCAGTACCTGATATTTCAAGCTGTTCCTATACTTGGACAGAGTCCTACTTCTATAGGGGGTTTTTGGCCTGGATGCTATAGGTGTAGGCATTCTACAACTGCCATTTCCGAAAGCTATTGTTATCCTTGGACCAATTGCAGGGATTATTGCTGCAAAGTACGGGGCCATCAAATTACTAATTCCAAGTGTGCTAACTATTCTATTATCATTTATACTTCTGACCTTCCTTCATTCACCTCCTGAACAAGTTGGAATTAATCTAATATTCTTCGGTATTGGTTCAGGACTCTTGATGCCATAATTATCTTATTTATTCCAAAAGATATTATGGGTACTTCTGCTGCCGTTATGAATACTCTGAGAATTATAGGTGGTGCAATAGGGCCTATAATATCTGGTGTCATAATGCAGATATTCCTAGTACCTGGAATAGTAAATGGCGAGGAGCAATTATTTCCTAGTGTAGTCGCATTCAATCTAATATTTTTCATCTGTATGATCCTTGGGATAGTCTTGACGATTGCAGTTGTATTAATGAGAAGCAAGGTAATCAAAGTGACTTCGGCATCAACGCCAACAGCATTAAAGTAGACGATAAGAAATCCCATTACGAAGACCGTACCAGCCACTATAATTGCTCACAATAAATTACTCAGAAGGGTGGGTAGGTCAGGTCCTTCGTCTTATTCATTCCTGACTTACTACTAATCTACCTCTCTGAGATATTCAGTACTATGTAATATATTATCAGCTTACTCCAGTACCTTGGTAAAAACATCTCTATTCGTTAAAGTATGGGCAGCGTCTTGCTTGTCTTTATCTGAATCTCTAAATCATGTTTTCGTGCTTTAGCTAGTGCAATTTCTACAATAAATATCATCTTTTGTAGTCTAAATAGAGCTTCCATTTCAAAGTAAGAATTTGTGTCCTAGGTATCATTAGCTTCCTTGAGATTGGTCCTTTCATAAGGACATTAAAATCTTTCAACTACTTGCCAAGGATATTATGAAAATATTGAAGTGATTAAGAAATAAAACATGGTGCATTATAGATGGCAGCTCCCATGTGAGATGCGGGGTCCGAGTAACTAGAAATAATATGAAAGTTTTAAAAGGATCCATTTTCCTTGCAATGTTGAAGGATTGAATACTACAAATCGTTTTCAAAGGGCATTAGTATTCCAAGGTGGTGGATCTCTAGGAGCTTATGAGGCTGGCGTCTACAAGGCTACTTACGAATTGCTTTCTGAAAGAGACATAAAACTTGGTAGGGAAGGAAAACCGTTGTTTCATATTGTAGCGGGTACCTCCATAGGCGCAATGAATGCAGCTGTGCTAGTCAGTTATGTAAAAGAAAACAAGAGCTGGCAAGGATCTGCGGATCGACTGACTGAATTCTGGGAGTATATGGCGACGGAATCCTTCATGGATATAATTCCAGGTTTTAATGAATGGTGGAATTATTGGCACTATTTTAATAAGGATTTGGCGTCAAGCGAATCGGCGAGAAGATATTATGGCACAAAGCAGTTCATGCTTAGAGGGGTACCTAAAGTGTTCAGCCCTTCTAAAACATTGGAAGATAGGAGGTTTTTAGATCCTGTTAATACATGGTATCTTTATAGTAACGAACCGTTAAAAAGGAGCCTTGAGAAATTTGCAAAGTTTCCGATAGCAACTAGTTACCAAAATAATGAACCTCGACTACTTTTGGTGAGTGTCGACGTACAGGAAGGAAGCACTGTGGTATTTGATAGTTACGAAAAGGAGGATGGTACTCGGAAAACTGAATATGGCCATTACGGTCTTGAATTTGCAAGGGGACCTAATGACCGCGAAGGATATGAGCATGTAATTAGTCATATTGACGGGATAGAAGTTGACTTTGTTCTTGCAAGTGGTTCAGTACCTGTTAACTATGATTATACTAAATTAGGAGTCGAAGATTCCAATGGTAGACATGGGACTTCCAAGAAAGTTCGCTATTTTTGGGACGGTGGCATTATTGCAAATACTCCACTTAGGGAGGCGGTAATTGAACACCGCAGATATTGGGATTCCGTCCGAAAATCTGAAGTTCCTCCTCTAAGAGTTTTCATAGTTAACGTACATCCAATTAAGCAAGATTCTTTACCTGTTAATTATGACGCACTTGTAGACAGAAAAAATGACTTGACGTATCATGATAGGACCTTGTTTGATGAAAGGATGGCAATAATGATCACCGATTATGTTAATATTGTAAATAGCCTCATTAAGCTAGCCGAAGATAATAAGGTTAAGAAGGCTTTAGTAGATAACATCCTTGAGCAGAAAGCCGAAACGAGACATTTTAGCACTGGGCAGCACTTCAAATACGCGGATCTAGTCGAACATATGGTTTCTGTCGAACAGGTAATTAGAATAGAACGCCAGAACGACGTACATACAATAGCAAATAAAACTTTTGATTTCTCAAGCACTACAATAAGACAGCTAATGAGAGACGGATATGAAGAGACATTAAAGCAGGAAACTAGAATACTTCAAGTGTGGGACTCGGAGCATCCAAGATAATCTAACAATAGTATTAATGGGTCTAACGGGTCTAATTCCTTTATAATACTGAAATTTTGCTATTTCGTCCTAGGTGTGGAGGCTAGCCGCCAGGACATTAGAATGAGAATGAAAAGATGTTAAAACAAACATTATTCATTGGAATATTTCTAAGAACGTTTTTGCAAGAAACTACTTTTGCAAAAATTTGTCAAAGCATATTGCTTGAACTCTTTGATGTCATCAAGTGAAGCTTCATTACCCTATTCTATATCATAATTCATTATTGTATTGTCGGTGTTCCACCGGCACTTAAATCCGATTGCAAGAAATGCTTCCATGGCGAGGACTTTCATTGATATCCGATTTTAGGTTGAACATCGAATATACAGAGCAATCTTCTATAAAACGCACTTAAAGAAAACTATTTTCGTCACATTTTGTATAATTATCTATTGAGTGTCCAAAGTGAAAGCGAATCGTATTTATTGATTGCATAAGCGAAATGTTTCCAGTAGACACCATTATGCCCAGATCCCTGCCAAATTCTTACAGTTGTTCCTGATATATCAGCAGAGACAGATGCTGTTGTTTTAAGATGTCCTGATTCAGTTAATGCAGCATTTCTAAATGTTGCCACATCGTAATCAAAGCCCTGTATATGAGCATATGAGAAACCAGAAGTACCAAACCGAACAGACTCACCTGATATCTTTGCAACCAGAACCCCGCTCATGACCTGAACCTGGCCGCTGACTACATTAACTGCATTACCTGATATGGTAACTGCTCCACTGGTGATCTGTATCTGGCCCGATGTGACAACATTGCTTTGACCACTAGTAAGAGCGACCACAATACCGCTTGTTACCTGTACTTGCCCCGATACGACGTTTACGGCATTGCCTGATATCGTCACAGCTCCGGATGTGATCTGGACTTGGCCTGATGTGACAACGTTTGATTGTCCACTGGTAAGAGCTACGATAATACCCGATGTTACCTGGACCTGTCCACTAACTACATTAACGGCGGCACCTGAATTCGTGACAGCAGCTCTACCTGATGCATCCATGATGAGCGGTAATGTTCCCGGCTCTTACAAAAGAAATCGAAAGCTGGCGTGGCTTCATAGAGAAACATCCATTAGATGAAGACATAGTTGTATTTAGAAGTTACTTAATGACTGCTACAAATACTCTGTTGCTATAAATGGCCAAGCACAAACACATC
>JAATVP010000008.1 GCA_014523625.1 Nitrososphaerales archaeon TH5896 | reverse complement strand
TAAGGGTGTATGCACGATTGGTTGAACTTGGAGCTGAAACACCAGCCAAGAATCCGTACGTAGCAGAGATGTACAAACTAGCATTAGAAGGAAAGCTGTACAGCAGATCAATCCCATAAGAAAAGACAAAATATCAAACAAGCACTCTTTTTTTCTTTTTTTAAAGTAAAAATTAATACATCGCAGTTCAGTGGCGTTTTACTTCTAATCTAACCCTCTATAACTAGGGATATCAAAAGGTTAACCAATGCACTACTGACATTTCAGTATCGAGTATTATTGTATTGAGTCATTAAAAAGGAAGGCGAGAAGATCCTATTATACATTTGATTTCCAAAAGCCCTTGGGTCTATTGTAGTATTTACTTCTCAAATAGGATTCTCTGACCAGAAAAGGGAGTGACCAATCAATTGAATAATAAAGAAGCCCAATATTCTATTGGAACTGGCAGTCGAGCTGCTCTAAAGTATGCTGCGAAGTTACCAAATCTGTTAACAGTAATAAGTGCTACTAGATCACTTGATTTGACACCAAAAATATCAAGAAATGAAGTCCATAGCGAACCAGAAGTAGTAGATGCATTTATTGTTCTAGTCGTGTCCAAAAGAAAGCAATTGAATATGGACTTGTCAGGTCTTGAATTATTTATCTTTAAATGGTAAGAATCGCAAGTGGGATATCTTAGAGTAAACTCCCTTAATGTCGGATTATTAAGCAAAGTCAGACCGTTTAAGTAATAAACTGCAAAAGTTAAACTGTTTTCGTGCCATCATTGAATCAAGCAATAACTCATCATTCTTTTCCCCAATTTCCAAGATACAATTGCTGAACGACAATTGTTGGTTCCGATTGTTTCGTAAACGGCAGTTTGCGAAATTCGCGGACCACAGTCCTTGTGGGTTATACATGTGTTTACAGATTTGTTAACCGTTAACAGATAATCACTACCATTCATTCTGTTTCACGCTCAAAGCAATTGAACGCTGAAGGTCAGTTAACAACTGTTTACAGATTCCGTTAATAGGTTTGTCCTGTGTTTACAGATTTGTTAACCGTTAACAGATAATCACTACCATTCATTCTGTTTCATGCTCAAAGCATTTGAACACTGCAATTGAACACGTTTTTGTTCAAGATGCCAGATTAGTTTACCTTATGGGTTTTTTCGATGATTTGTTTAGAACGTTCAATTAGACCGTTCAATATTGATAAAAGAACCTCATGTAACCATCGACCTCCTTGTATGCGAATTGACCGTAAACTAAAAAATGTAATAAAGTAATCGATTTTGTTTTCAAGCATACACAGCGATGAAATCCTGGTAATGCAGAAGAATGTTAAATGACCTGGGCAAGAATCCTTCACGAAATATTTAATACGCTTTAAAGTCTTGCCAAACCTCCTTGGAACCCTACTATCGTAATCATATTATATATTAAACCCTTTTTGATAGCCTCCCTCCACTTCATATTAATTCCTTAGAAATGTCAGACCTCTAACTTGGTCGAGACGAATGGTTATTGTAATACCATAATTAACATTAGCTATAGGGTCTAAAAGAACGAAATAAGAGAATAGAAAAAAAGAAAAAAACTACGCTAATGCTGGCATTCTAAATTTTAGGCATTTTCCTGCTGGTTTTTATTTTTTCTCTAGTTCTGCGACTCGTTTCTCTAGTTCCATGAGCTGACGGTTTGTATCTACCAGTTCCCTAGTTAAGCTAGCGACCAACTGACCTAACGATTCTATTTCATCATTGTGTTTAACCATTTATTGTTGGTGAGATTTATTGAGAATATTAATCTGTCATGTTCATTCTCACATCTGAGAATACTAGTATGAAAATTTCATGCTCCAGGTATATCAATCACTTACATCATTTCAAAACTAGACAAAAAGATTCCAATAGTCCTTTATTCCTATTTTCATTTTAAATTTTAAATTTTAAATTCTAAATTCTAATATAGACATAGTATTAAAGTAAGGCAAAAAAGGAAGACGGTAATCTTCCTAACTTTAATTTTCGCATGATGTTTATAGCCACTAGATAAACTTCTTTTCTGGATCAGAAAGTCATGTTGAAAAGCCGCAGATATTCAAGATTACATGGATTTAAGTCATCAGTAAATCCATGATTATGCTCGACGTGTATCTTATATCAAATTCTTAAATATTTCGTATATATTACTGCCGATTTCTAGTTTATCAGTAATTCTGGATAGTGCATTTCTTATTGTTTTTTCATTCTTATCTAATATTTCAGCCAGCTCTGAAATGGTTAATTGTTCTTCTTTTCGACACATTGGTCCCTCCATTATAGAGCATATAAGTTTACGTTCTATATCATCAAAATTTTCTTTTTCTATATCATGTATCTTTTTAAGGATCGATTGTTTTAATGCTCGCAAGTCATTAAGACGAGACTCTAGATGGATTATTTGTCCTTCAGTATCTTCTAAATTTTGTTGCAACTTTAACAGTATCTGATCGAGTGACATAGTCGATTTTCGTTGATTACTTTTTGTATTCCTATCAATGGATTCATCTAGAGTATTATCATTATTATGACTAAGAACGATAGAATCAAGTTCATCGAATTTCTTGTAAAGAGCGTCTGCCTCTTTGTATCTCAATTCCTCGATTCCTTCATTTCTTACCGTAAAATTATCATTAGAAACTGAAATACTTAGATTGAACGAGGAATTGACTCTATAATATTTTCTGTCTGGAGCACCTAGATCGCTTCTCATAGCATAAGATTCAATCAAGCCGGTATCCTCCAAAATCTTCACATGTCGCAGGATTGCCTGTTGACCTGTTCGTATCTCCTTAGCTAGTTGGTTAAAATACATAGGTTCATGTGAAATCAGATTCAAAATCCTTCTTCTCGTTTCATTGCCTAGAACATCCAAAAGCACACTAGTGTCTGCTAGTGGAGGCGTACTGTTCATCATCTTCTTTCTTACCATAATTCTAATCCCTTCTCATTTGTTTTCCTGTGCATTCCTTCTCGGTTTTCTCTCCACTAATAATCCAAATCAGACTCCGTAATCTCGACCATAATTCTTTCAGCCAATATATTGGTATCTTGGATATCTATTGCTTCAGTTGCACACTCACTCAACAACGCGTTGTTGTAAGCTTGTAATCGTCGTTGCGAATGCATACTTCTAGATGTTCACTCCGTTACTAACAATTAGTGTTTATTATATTTAATTTTTACTGATATCAACTTCTTAGCCTGAATAAAACTTGAGCTTCTATATACTACAATCCAAATTCAAAATTCAAAAAATTGTCATATTTGGATTCAGATTTATTTTTTATTTTTTATTATAATAATAGTAACCAAATGGGGGGGTTTGTCTAAATATATGTCATCAATATTAGCAATATAATAAAAAGAAATATGCAAAAATATATTGCATGTTATAGTTAAACTGCTTTATATACAATGTATTGTTCTCCCTTGAATATCAAAACCCGTTACTCATGGTATGTGAGTAACATTTAAATTATGATTTGCCATAAAATAGTATTGGTGACGTATTAGAAAATGAGTTTCTGGGACATAGAACCTTCCGATTGGTTTAAGAAATACTTCCAGGGCAGATCGGGTTTTGATGATGTATTTAAGAGCTTTGATGAGATGCGAAATCGTATGGAAAGAGAGTTTGAAGAAGGATTTAAGCAATTTGAATCAAGCACCCCTAAAGATTTAGTTAGAGAATATGAAACGCCAGAAGGAGCAAAAGTGCGAGAATATGGTCCATTTGTGTATGGGTATTCCATGACCGTTGGGCCAGATGGTAGACCTAAAGTAAGAGAATTCGGAAATGTCAAATCACCATTCCGAGAGGGACGGAGCGGATTAGGAAAAGGAATGTTTGGTGCTAGGCCATTAATATCTTCTGAAAGAGAACCTTTAGTCGACATTTCTACGACGGATAAGGAGATAAAAGTAGTGGTAGAGATGCCCGGAGTAAATAAAGAGAATATCAAGATAAATGCATACGACAGCACATTGGAACTGACAACTACAGATACTGAAGGTATGCCGCGTAGATATCATGAAACAATAGAACTACCTGAAGAGGCTGATCTCGCAACGGCAAAATCAAAATACAACAATGGCATTCTTGAAATAACATTTAACAAGAAAGATAAATCGAAACCTAAAGGGAAGGAAATTAGGGTAGAGTAATAATACAGTCGTAAAGACTGCCTATTTTTTTAATTTTTGCTATAAGTCTTAAAGTTAATTGCCTGATCTGAACCATTACTATCATCGTAACATTGAATCGGACTCTTCAGTTGCAATATTAAGGTAGAAATTATAAGAACAATTTCCCATCAGGGAAAACATTGTATTTAATCTGTCACCGTTTATATTATCCAATTATAGAAAATATTATTTATGTTACCCAGTTTGGGGACCCTACCTATATGCTTTTTCGGAACGTTAGCTTTGTGACAGTGGATTGCCAACAACAGGTCTTACCTGATATTTGGATATTTTTAGAAAAAATGCTTGGATTCTAGATGTAAACCAGGAGGTATTCTTCTATGAATATAGAGGTTCGCCTGGCGAAGTTATCAACTATATGGAAACTGTTGTGACACTTCAGCTAGACTCGCTATTACTGTAGATGTATCACTATTTTCAGGTGCTTTCCACACAACCAATGTTTGTTCGTCCCCTTCTCTGAGATCAGGGAAATTATAAGTACTATCAATTACAAATCCTCTATTTTGTAGGTCTTGTGTATGCTGAGCAAGGTCCTCAGTAGGGATCATTAAAAGACCAACAGTCTGAGCATTACCTCCAGTTACCTCTTGTTGAGATGAAGTACCGCTGCCGTCAGCTACACTAATATTCCCTCTCATTATGAATCCGTTTTCATACTCCACGGTATCGGCATAATTAAAATCTCCTATTTCGTTAAATGTATAATTCCGTGCATCAAATTCAGAAAACTCTCCTGTTTGATAAAGAGGATTAGAACCGCTTCCGCTGCCAGAGATGGCTATATTATGCTCATGTCCAACATCGCCATTGAACCAAACTACATTAGTTCCGGGATTTATTGTGACACTCTCCGGTACAAATGGTTGATTTAGATATCTTGCTTCGTCCTCTTCTCCGGGGCCGTGATGTCCCTCATTGGGAATGAGTATATACAAGTTCTGTGCACCATCTGCATTGAATTCATTGAATTCATGCGCATCGAAAACTTCCTTAGCAGCGCCAGATGTTCCATTGCTATTAGGTAGAGATTGTTGTAAGGGCTGGCCTATGGCGTCATCATCATCATCATCTGATACTGATCCAATCACTATATGGTCATGCAACCCTAATGGACTAAAATATGACAATAGGAGAAACAATCCTAAGACGGAGGTAAGCAACAACAATCTATTGCCCATATCTTTGCAACCATACAATTCTATAAATGGATTGGGTCTACTATGCAATACTTTGTGTTTTAATGCTCAGCTCTCCGTTGCCAGAGGGCAGTGAAATTAGTTGAATGATCAAGGTCTAGACTGTCACTAATAGTCATGTAGCATAATAAAAGTAAGTATACCGGGATTGGAGGGTATCAACAACCAACCCCGGAGTGAAATTATTCAGTTTTTCTTTGAAAGAAAACTGACTTATCAGATATGTGCTACATTATTTATTAAGGTTTTAGTGTTTGAGATTTTGTCTTTGGAATATGAGAACTCCAGACACAAGAACTTGTAAAGAATTTTGTAAAGAAGTACTCCGTAGCAATCAATTGTGTCAGGCACAATCATAATAGTAGACACAAAAACTTGGTATGTTGATTTGCTGGTTGCTAAAAGGGAGTCGTAATGGAGAACATATAAGGAGCTAGTTGGAGACACCTAAATTGAATTATGAAAAAACTGAAAGCTAAACACAAAGACAGGAAGAAAAAGACAAATCCTTCCACTGCTAATCTAGGCAAAGTATTTGATAAACATATTAAATTCGAATTTAAAGACAAAGATGTAGGACTAACTATGAAAACGATGGTCAAGGAGCCATATGTTCATCATGTTCCTGTACTGACTGGAGGAGTAGGATACGACGGCGTATATGATTTCTATAAAAACGAATTTGTCGGCATGATGCCTCACGACACTAAGATTACTCGCATCTCTCGCACCGTTGGAAAGAATCAAGTTGTTGATGAATTGATTCTGAGTTTTACCCATGATATAGAGATTAAGTCAATGCTTCCGGGATTACGACCAACAGGAAAGTACGTAGAACTGCCTCATGTAGTCATAATGAAATTTAAAGGTAACAAAATAGCTCATGAACATATCTACTGGGATCAAGCATCACTATTAACTCAAATTGGTTTACTTGATCCAATGGGCATACCAATCAAAGGGATTGAACAATCAGAAAGATTGAAAGAACTTTCAGCTATGTAACAGACTCCGGAGGATTTCAGGTTATTATTAACAGCCCACTCAAATTATTTTATCAAAAATTTGTAAATGAGGAGCAAACGAATATTCAAAGATTTTTCTTGTACTCTTGATATAATAAAATACAGTATGACAACAACAATCATGTGGCAGAATAAAGTTGAAACTGATTATAGTATTGAGTACTTTAACCTAACTTCTGAATACGATATGAACACAATGAAAGGTACCGTGATACTTCTACTAGACCAAGTTCCAGTACTGGTAAATTATGAAATTGTTAGCGATAAGCATTGGAAAACTAAATCAATAAAAATCAGTCAACAAATGCCAGATAATAAGAATATGAGTATCGATCTTAGAGTTAGTCGAGAACAAAATTGGAGAGAATACTATACATATACATCACCTCCTCATTCAACTATTATCGATTTTGTATCTGGATTATATGATGTTGATCTTCAGGTTACGCCATCAACCAATAGTTTACCTATAAACCGATTGGGGCAGGAAGGAGAATCACAGAAAATTGACGTAGTATGGATCGGCTTCCCGGGATTGACTCTAGACCGACAAGAACAAAAATATAGTAGGATCAATAACAGGTATTACAAGTTCGAAATCCCATCAACTGGTTTCAGAGCACAACTTGAGGTGGACAAATTGGGATTCGTAATTAATTATGATACTTTATGGCACCGTCTAAATTAATTAATAAACCTATCAGCTGACACATATTTCTTGTGCTAGTTATCATTGTAGATCTCAAGAAAGACTGAACATGTAACACTTTATTAGTTAACCCTCTTCTGTTGCATACCTTTTCTTTTTCGTCTATTGTTGCTATCTCTTCTATCAATTTCTCCTCTTAAATTTCATTTTCATCTTCTTCAACTGCCATGTTCAATATAGGATGATTGGAGGGGGCTTTTTGTATATGATTTAAGTATATATCATTTTCATTCCATGATCTTTTTTTGTTTATCGATTGATAGTACAATTATGTAATTTTACAAGAAATTAAGAGAATAATATAGATCATACCAATATTAATATCAAGTGTAGGAAAGCTAAAATTTCGCTAGTACACAAGAATCTCTGATGAATTTACGTTGCGGTCATCTGACTGACAGATCATTCGCTAAAGGTCATAACAGGTTATGTAGAAAATGTCATTCTAATTTTAGCTTTCTACTTGATATAGAAGAGAAATTCGGTGAAGATGTAGTGGTAGAGTACTGGTATGGAATGATCTTGATAAGATTATCTGATGACAAACAGGCAACACAATGTTTTATTGAACATCTAACTGACTTTTATTCTAAAAAATTATCTGAGGTCTCTTCCAGTAAACGGTCATATATACAAAAAATGCTCTATATGTTAAACTCATTAAAAGAACCATTCGATATCAAATCTTTCGTATAGCATTTATCTATTAATTTTGGTAATTTCTTAATGTTAATAATGAGACATATTTACTGCCTGGAATCGTATTATAGAATAATCTTTGAGCAAAGCGTCCGTCCCTAGCTTAGTTTTCTCGGTTTCGTCCTCAACAGAATTAGTATTGGGGTATGTAAAAGTAAGAATGAAAGCATATTTATCTACCTCAAATCAGAGATAAAATGAAACCGTAATTTCGTCGCCTGAACTAGACATGGTTTAGAATATTATGTTCGCTTCACAGTTTAGTGTTATAAGACACTCTATAGCTTGGCTTCATAGATTAAATCTTTTAACATGGACATTGCTCCTTCTGGTTGATTGGTATATCTATCCGATATCCAAATAATTAGTTTATGATCACTCACTAGCTAAACTATAATATTATTATGGTAAGAAACATAACTATTATCATGACTCAGACTGACTTGCCTGACCTGCCTAAAGATCAAACAGTTCAATATTGGTCTAGGCAAACAATGTTAGGCCTAGTAGAGAGACATACAGCAGAATGCATAATGAAAGTTGCAAGAGGTAGGGGAGACAGGGTATATGATAATGGTCATTATTTCGTAGTGGAGGAATAGAAGCTACTCAGGGCTCTGTTAGTCTTGGACTAGTAACAAACAGAATTCTCTTAATTAGCTTTTAGGAGTAGGTTGATGGATAGTCATTACCGCCCTATTCCAAGTTGTTTCGTCATACCGTACTTTCTTGTCAGTAGATGGTGAAATATCAGGCCGGTAATTAGTCCTAGTATGGGGGCTTTCATTTCACAAATGAAAAGTCTTCCATTTACGTACTCTTTTATAAGTGACAAAATGTTGCTATTATCACTAGTGATTCATTCGTGCTTAATGTTACTAATGCGGCACCACTATTAACCTGAGACCAAAATATTCGATACTAAAATTTGACTACGAAGAAATTATTACTGGCTTCAAATGGCCGTTTACCGAGAACCTGTTACAGGAGGTTAGAGATTATGTACCAGACCAGCCACAGATTCAATAGAATAAATGAATAACCAGTTGGTTGGATAGTACTGGCCTTCATTCCTAACCCGCTATCTCTTTAAGATAGATATCTTTATGTTTTATCGCATATACATTGATAATGTAAAGAGAATGTCCCATACGATACTTTCTCAAAATGAAATAGAATATCTTAACACACAGCATATTGCAAGAATTGCCACAGTATCAACATCAGAAGATGGTAACAAACTCATGCAACCAGATGTTGTGCCAGTTGGCTTTGATTTCGATGGTGAGTATTTTTATGTAAGCGGAATGAATATTCTCAAATCTACAAAATACAAAAACATTCTAAAAAATAAAAAGGTAGCAGTTGTGATTGATGATTTGAGGACTGTTGATCCATGGGATCCACGAGGGATAAGGATCTATGGCGATGCTGATGTTGTTAGCCGACGAGGTGGATATATGGACTCAACCGGTCATTCAGAGCATACATACATTAGAATTCGCCCTATAAAGAAATGGAGTTGGGGAATTGACGAACCAGTCTTTACAGGCGGGAAATTTAGTGTCAAAAGAGCCGAAGTAGAGGCGGGATAATGACAGATTTGTGTTCGAAACCAATAGGTCTCACACGATATACTTGAATTGGTTATTATTAAATCGGTAAGTTTCCACTTACTAGAGACGGTATAACATACCAACTAAGTTAGCAATCACTACTGCAATTAAATAATCGCTTTACCTAGTGTATATATTATGCAAGTAGGAATTGATAGTTTTGCAGCATGGGATGACGATGGTCTCCAAGTCAGTCCATCTGAGCGCTTACGAAGACTGGTCGATCAGATTGAATATGCCGATCGAATTGGGTTGGACGTGTTTGGTGTTGGCGAACATCACCGAAAGGAATTCCTGGATTCAGCTCCTGCTGTCGTCTTAGCTGCTGCAGCCACACGAACTAAACAAATACGTCTTACCAGTGCTGTAACTGTATTAAGTGCTGCCGACCCAGTAAGAGTATTTCAAGAATTCGCAACGTTGGATCTTCTTTCACAAGGTCGGGCTGAAATGGTTGTTGGTCGCGGCTCGTCCATTGAAGCATTTCCTTTATTCGGATTTAAATTGGAAGACTATGATTCGCTTTTTGCAGAGAAGCTCGATTTACTGCTAAAGATTCGTGAAAATGAGCATGTGCATTGGTCTGGCAAATATCGTTATAGACTAAGTGGTCAGGGAGTCTATCCAAGACCATTGCAAAATCCTTTTCCGATATGGTTAGGCGTTGGTGGGACTCCGGAATCATTCGTTCGTGCCGGTTTGCTCGGACTCCCATTGATGGTCGCAATAATAGGTGGCGAAACACACAGGTTCAGGCCACTTATTGATCTATACAGAGAGGCTGGAAGACAAGCCGGCCATTCAGCCGATCAATTGAAAGTAGGTGTACATTCTTTGGGCTATGTTGCAGAGAGTACGCAGGAGGCAGTCGATGACTTCTTTCCGGGCTATGCACATACTATGACTGAGATTGGAAAGGAGCGTGGATGGCCTAAAATGACGCGTGCGAGCTTTGATGCCCAGCGTGGTTCGCAAGGAGCACTTCTCCTTGGCGATCCGGATGAGGTAGTCGAGAAGATCATTAGGCACAGTCAAGCTCTAGGCGGCATATCAAGGATCACTTTTATGATGAATCCCGCCTCATTACCTCACGCAAAACTCATGCGAGCTACCGAATTAATAGGTAAGCGTATCGCTCCTGCACTTCGTGAAGTGTATGAAAACTATATGGCGGTAGTTTAGTCATCGCCTTGTATCATTTATTGCGTTTAAATTTGGTTAGTGCCATTTAAATACTTAGTCATAATATTAAACCGTAGTGGAACAGAGAGGAGTGGAAGAGGAAGAACAAAAATGCAAAGCAATTAACAACATGTGGGAAGTGTTGGGAAGAAGATGGGCATTGTTAATATTAAAGAACCTTCACACAAAGGAAGCCATACGCTTTAATGAGCTTAAAAGGACATTATCTGGAATTAGTAGTACAGTACTAGCAGCTAGACTATTGGAGATGGAACGTGAAGGCCTAATTTCAAAGAAAATCTACCCAGAAATACCGCCTAAAGTAGAATACCGGTTGACTGCTAGGGCAAGGGAACTGGGAGTAATACTTAAAGATTTAGGGGAATGGGCTCAGCGTTGGAAATTCCTTAGAATAGCATCTACTCAAGTACAATAAGGATAAATCATCAGAGTTTCCTCGAAGGTCAGAAAGTTCTCTATTGTGCCATTTACTAAAACACTTGACACATTGAGTGCTCCAACTGTACCGAGAATATGTAGTACGGTCTGTAGCCGAATACAGTCCTCAGATAAAAGTACTCAATATTATAATTAGCTTCATCTTTATTTTGCCATATGATTGTTGTTGTCACGCATGATATTGAGGATGCAGTCGAATTAAATCAACCAAAATTGGCGCGGCACGTGAGATTTGATGATAGATATAACTGGAAATGCACGTGAGATTTGATGATAGATATAACTGGAAATGTAATGGTTGTCAATATATTTTGGGAATGTAATGAACATCTCAAGGATGAAATACCCCTAGAATAGGCCAAAAGGAGATGGTGAGACACGTATAGAGGGTCAAAAAGGAGTCTAGAGATACCTGAAAAGTGGAAAAAATCAAAGAAATAAAACGCATGTAGTCTGTTTTTTCTCAAACCAAAATTAATTTTCAGTCGTACTATCTGTATCTTTTGTAGGCGCCGTGAGAAGTATGCCTCCATAGTCCACTGGGCCGGCAATCTAGAGTGCCCTCCCACTACAATATAAATATTATACAAAATCGTTTTAGGTAAAAATGTTATATATTAGTTTCCCAGAACAACAGGAAGACAAAATTGTAACTTTAGCACTATCGCCGAGGGATTACTACTATGAACTGAAACTCGCCAAGTTTCTACAAGATAGACAAGATTGAAGGGCCCAAAATAGAAGATCTTGCGGTATAGTGCCATAATTTTGCAATTGGTGTACTCGCAAGACAGGTAGCACAGTTGTATGTTGTGTCGTCTTTCAAGAGGAAAGAGATAGAAGAACAACCCGTTATTACAATAACAAATGGCGAATGACTCGGATGACATATCTTGATAGCCACATTTCTTTAGAACATAACAAAGTTCTGAAAGTGTTAAAAATATTATCAGATAGATTAACTTAGTTTTACTGAACACAAGTAAAGCGGTTCATAACTGATCAATTACTACGTACGGTTACTGCTTGAAATAATTCTCAAGATAGTGACCTGCAATTTTCTCGAGTTCAGCACATTCGATAAGCTGTGTATTATACCCTGTTATTCTGTGCTGATTAATTATGCTATCTTTGACTGTAGACGTTAATGGCAAGTTCATAGTGTAATATGTGGTTATGTCCGCATAATCGTGGCGGACGCTATTCTGATGGTTTCTCATTTCATCATTATTTCTCCTATCTAGACATACCAGTTCAGGCCTACCATATTTTATTGCGAGCGCAAAGATTAGAGCGGCAGCAAACGGAAAGTTGCTTCCTCTCATACTAACAATAACTAGATCCTCTTTGCTGTCTAATACTTCAAGAACGTTCAGGTGTTTATCAGTTACTTTGTACTTACTTTGATACATTGTGTGAGAGCCTTTAACTATTTTTCTCTTGTAAAATTCATATGAAAAGCTACACTCTGATAAAATAATTTCAAGTTTATTTTTGCTTATCGAAGTACCATGAACGTGGGCACGTGCCATCTAATTATTATTCGTATAAGTGGCCTATAAAGGATAAGGACCAGAGGAAGGAAAACAGTAAACGTCGCAAGATCACCTTACATTCATTCAGAAGGACGTATTCTGGGTTCCTACATTAAGGGTCAGATCTCCATTTCCAGCATTATTGACGTGATAATGCTTGATTGCTTTCATGATTCCTCTTTGCGAAGAGTATGTCATTTGTTCCTACGATGGAGGTTGCAAGGATTGATGTTGTCACTATTATAGCTACTGCAAGTGCAGCTAGTGGTATTCTATTGCTATTCATAATCACTTTACTATATCTATAGATACTTTATTTGGATTATCACGGTCATATTCATTACTTAAATCAGACATATTCTATGTAGTAACGAACTGATCCACACGACTATTACATAACGTGTGAGTATATTACACATTTAATCTTATCTTGCATATTTTCCATGTCGGTAATGAGTTGAATATACCAGTATTGCATAGTCAAAGAAGTACCATTAATACGAATACATTGACACCAAGCCAAGTAGGATAATTCCAGCTATTCCGGTACTGGCAGCCGCCTCATAATACAAGATTTTTCTATTACTAGCAGTCATTTCTAATTTTATCCAAGTATTTTACCCAAGGAACTATGACCTCTTCTTATCATTCTTATCATGGTTTGTTGATATATCATTGACAGCTCACTCTTGTTATGAGAACCCAGACTATCGCTCAATGCTTTGATCTAATCCCCACCTTTCTCTTACCCGTTCTTCTAATTTTGAGAATAATACTCTATCGAATAATAGACCTATAGCGAATATAGTAATCATTGAAGCGATAACCTGATCCATGAGTTGAAATTCCCTGCCAACCAGTAAGATGTGTCCTAGACCTACAGCGGCAGCTATGAGTATTTCTGCGCCTATAAGTGCATGCCATGCAAATGACCATGCCTGCTTTATTCCTACAAGTATAGATGGAGTAGCTGCAGGAATCATTACGAATCTAAATAATGAAATTCCTTTAGCGCCCATATTTTTTGCAGCTCGAACATATAGTGGTGGAATATTCTGAATTCCACTATAAGTTAATATTATCACAGAAAACACTGAACTCATTATTACAACAAATAGGATTCCAGCATCATTAAGTCCTATTAATAGTATGGCAAATGGTACCCATGCCACACTTGGAAATGATTGTAGCCCTAAAGCGAAGGAACTCATTGTCTTTCCAAAACCCGGGAATTTGACCATTATCAAGCCCATGGTTACTCCTATAGCAATAGAGATACCAAAACCAATGACAAGTCTATACATTGTCATCCCTATGGATGTAAATATAGTAAAATCCTCAAACAAATCTACAAAAGATTCACCAACTCTTATCGGAGATGGCAGTGAAACCTCTGGCCAAATACCTAGTACATATACTAACTGCCAAATTCCGATGAAAGCAGCAATGAATAATGTTACATTAGCAAGGTCATGAAGTGATATCCTCTTCTTTCGATTCGAATTAGCTTCCTTGAACGAAGTTTGTAATTGGTTATTATCTTGAATATTTTGCAAAGTGAGTTAGTTGTTAGTTAGTTCATGCCAGTTGTGACTGTGGAGATTCCAATTCTAAATCTGGTTTACTCTCAGTACTGTAATTGCCATATCTGCTGGTAAAGTATGAATTCGAAGTGTACATCTCTTTCGATTCTTCTATAATCGCATTGGTAATCGAGTTTATTAATGGATGATCTAGTTGGCGTGGTCTAGGTAAATCTATTTTGAATTCTTTCTTTATTCCTGCAATTTTTGGAGATATTATAATAGCTCTATCTCCTAATGCTACTGCTTCGTTGATGTTATGAGTAACGAATAGAATTGTCTTATTAGTCTTTTCATGTATTTTTACGAGCTGATCATAAAGCATCCTTCTTGTCTGTACATCAAGGGCTGCAAATGGTTCGTCCATAAGTAGAATTTTTGGATTTAAAACTAGTGCTCTCGCAATAGCTACTCTTTGTTTCATACCTCCAGATAATTGATGAACAAACGCATGTGCAAAACTAGTTAACTGAACTAAATCTATGTAGTGCATTACGATTTCTCTTCTTTTTTCTTTTGAGATTTTTGCAATCTTTAGCCCAAATTCAATATTCTCATAAACCGTCAGCCATGGAAATAATGCACCTTCCTGAAAAATTATGATACGATCTGTATCTGGAGACCTCTTAATGGATGCTCCATCGATTAATATCTTTCCTGTATATGATGTGTCAATGCCTGCTAGAATATTGAGTAAAGTACTTTTTCCGCATCCTGACGGTCCTACAATAGTGACAAATTCCCCTTCCGTGATCCTCAGATTCAAATTATCCAAAACGATGTGTTCAAATAAGACTGTACTACTACCACTTCTGCTAGTATTGACATTACTGCTGTTCCTGTTTGTCTTATTTCCGTTATATGCTTTAGAGATATTTTCTAGTATTACCATCTCCTTTTCTGAATTTTTACTCGCATTTGTATTCGTATCAGTATCAGTTACTTTATTAGTTCTTGCGTCTTCTTCTCCTCGTACCATTTCAACAGATGACATCTTGATTAATCATATTTAGAGTTTAATTGCATCATATAATTGACATCAAATATGCAATAATTGAAGAAAGTATGCAGATATTGCGATCATTAATTCACCCTCATTTCATTCCGTATAGTCATGTAGTTACAGAGACACTAATATTTCGACAAGCATTAGTATCACTACAGGGTATTCCCAGTGTTCATCATTGAATCATAACTTATAACCACTCTGATTGGACTGGCAGATACACCTTTCTTCTTGTATCTTCCAGACTGTTCTTTTCCATTATCAAACCCTGCTCCTTGAGATCTTCTATTGCGCTTTGAATCGTCCTTCTTGGAAGATGAGTTAAAGAAATTAAATCACTTTGTTCTATTGGGTGATCTGTTTTAATTATATAATGGATAAATTTGGAAGCAGGTCCTCCTTCTGGTGCTTTGCGAAGATACGAGATACCATAAGCTGCTTTTGACATTATGCCTCTTCGCTGCAATTCAACTGATGACACAAAATTGGGATGAATTTCCGCCAAATTGATTCGCTGGCCGAATTCTGCAATTAATGCTGACTGTTGTGCTTCTAATGGCGCTTCAAAGATAAATCTACTTGGTGGATATTTAGATGTAACAGCTCCAACCAATCCCCACTTGACAGCACCTTTTTCATCATAGATGCCTACACCTATTCCTTCATTTGCTTCAAGCACTATTTTAGGATCGTCAAAGACTGCTGCTGTATTGTGACTGTCAATGTCATTACCATTTCTCAGTGTATTGCTTCTTGGTTTAGTTACCCTTATCGTTTCTTCAATCTTTTCTAATATCTTATCAGTTCCCAGTTGGTGTCTAGGATCCTTCTTACCAATTTTCCAGTGTAGTCTCAGACCGGCCGACCTAACAGCTTCAATAACCTTCTCCTTTTCCTCTATCTTGAGATCAATATTATTTTCACCTATCTCAATGATATCAAAACCAATCCTAGCTGCTTCTAGAATGAAGCTTTCGAAAAGCTTTTCTGTAAAAGAATATTCTGTAATAGTACTTCCGGTTGATACTAGTATTCCGTAATCGTGATAGAATTTGATTTTTTTTGCAAGAATGGTATCCGGGATTAATAATGGAAGAGCACCATAAATCTTAACTACATCAATCAAAGGAGAAATAATCTCAAAGTTTTCTTTATCTAATC
>JAATVP010000095.1 GCA_014523625.1 Nitrososphaerales archaeon TH5896 | reverse complement strand
ATGGCGCGGGGAGTGGGATTCGAACCCACGAGTTCTTGCGAACATGGGATTAGCAATCCCACGCCCTACCAGGCTAGGCGACCCCCGCCTAAACTGGAGATTTATGAAGAGGCAATATATTGATATTGATTATCAGTTCCATTGACAATAAAATAACAATTCCTGCAATTGGCGGTCGCGTGCATTCTCACACTATGTTAAAAAGGTTATTAAACGGAGATCCTTGGTTATACTAGCTTTGAATATAAAGGAGTCAAATGAAATCTTTAGACTTGCAATAATAAGGAATTATTTTGAGCCTGAATTGTTAAAAATGGATTATCGAAAGTCATTTATAAAACATCCTTTGAGCAAAGAGAGCGGCTTAAATATTGAAGATGTATTGCACTTGTATTTTGATATAGCTACCGGTAATGATTATCCGGATGGTGATGAATGGTTTACTATTGAATATATTATACCACAGAGCATCAAGCTTCCGGACAACCTCAAGGGGCCTGACTACTTTACAACTCTTTCGGTTCCCGAGGGTCGGCATCTTTGGAGGCACCGCGAGCTTGTTAGATTCAAGTATGGAAAATCAAAAAAGTTATCGGAATCACTTTACTTTATCGATCGAAAATATCGCGATCTTCTCAAATCCTTGCATGAATCATCGGTGATTGGCCAAATAGGTTAAAGTTATTGAATTTTCGTTAAAATATTCGAAAAGTCAGGTACTACTTTTCCAGTTGTCATTTGAGTATTTGTAAATTCTCTTATTTGTTTTCACGAAATCAGGACGCCACCTCGAGTATGCTGCTTCATAACAATACGTCATTTCAAGTACTTCTGGAGGCATCTTAGACATTTGAGATTCAATTATTTCTACTAACACTTGAACCCTATCAATGGCTCTTTCAACACTTCTGTAGTCCGTTTCCGACGTTTGTAAGATGAGCCTCGTAGTAGTACCGCCTGCCCCAGAAACTCCAGGGAAACTAAACACAATTCGCATTTGACCTTTGCCTCTTCTTTTTTTTATTTCCGTAATAACATTCCTTAACTTGAACCATTTGTCAGCGCCAAATAGCGTAAAGAAATCGTCACCGTAGAGAACAGGGAAGTGAATTTCTATTATCGTATGGATTGGACCGTCATTTGTAACAATTTTTTCTTCTTCGACAGAACCAAGTATGCTTGAAATAATATGATATATGATTTCTGTCTCGGGTATGGAGGTCCCAGCGTATCTAAAATAAGTTGTTCCCACAGTCACGACATTCAGTAACACTCATCATAAAAAAAGATCTTGACTGAAACGATTCCCTTTTGTATACTAGATCTGGGTATGAATCGACATTAACTGAATGGCATAAACAACAACGCATGCGAAAACCTAATTAGTTCCCTCAATCACTCTCTGAATCTCACTTGTTGAACTTGTCAGCAGTTTGGTAGATTCTTCTTTGTAAGGACGTTTCGTTCTGGATATCTTCGTGTATCTGTAAGATCTAATTTCGTATAACTTTCCACTCCTATCACTAACTCTTAATTTTATACAGTCTGATTTACTTGCCAATTTTTGGCACAACAAACAATATACTAGTCTGTGTGTTTTATTTTTCGATTCGATTATATGACCATAAGGATCCCTAAACCAAGTCATCAGTCCTTCTATCCCCCCCACTAAATGAGACTCCTGATTTAAAAATCATCCTGACAGAGTTTAGGAGCAATGCATCAAATGCATGGTTACACACTAAAAAATGTGACAGATTGAGGAGCATTTAATAATGCAGTCTAATCTGTAAATTGTGACGACCTGATGCAATTGCAATCTATCGATTCATTTGATAAACAACTACTGAATGAAATCCAGTGGCAGTTTCCTTTAGTGGATAGACCTTTTTTAGAAATCTCTAAGCGACACAATATCTCTGAGGATGAAGTCCTAGATAGGATTAGATTATTAAAAAGGATTGGTCTAATAAGACAGATCAATGCGATCTTTGATACCCGACGATTAGGCTATAAGAGCACTCTGGTCGCATTTTCTGTATTACAAGAGAAGCTTGAACAAGTTGCAAATGAGGTAAACAGCCATCCGGGAGTCAGCCATAATTACGAAAGGAACCATGAATACAATATGTGGTTCACTTTGGCAGTTCCTCCATTCGGTGATATGAAGCGCGACCTAGAGCGCATGGCTTCCTTAGACGGTGTCATAAAGCATAGGGTATTACCTACACTCAAACTTTACAAGATTGGTGTAAAGTTAGATGTGCTTAACCAGGATCCTTCTGATCCAAAACCTACTGAAAAATTGAAAACCGTGAGTCAAGCAAAGTTTACAGCTACTGATTTGGACAAAAAGTTTATTCGTGTGTTACAAGAAGACATCGAAACGACCTCGGAGCCATTCAAGAAGTCTGCTAGAGTCCTTGGAATAACGACAGATGAGCTCTTTGCAAAAGCAAAGGAATACGAACAAATAGGTGTGATGCGAAGATTCGCTGCCATTCTACGTCATAGAGATGCGGGGTTTTCCGCAAATGGTATGGTAGTATGGAAAGTGCCTGACGACAAGATTGATGAGGTGGGATACAAGTTAGCAGAGTTTCCCCAGGTTAGCCATTGTTACCGTAGACCAATATTTTCTGACTGGCCATTTAACCTTTTTAGTATGGTACATGCAAGAACGCTTAAGGCTGCAGAAAGGATAGCTGAGACCATGTCTTCAGCAGTTAAAATTCAAGACTATTCTATTCTTTTTAGCACCCGTGAATTCAAGAAGCAGAGGGTAAAGTATTTTGAATGAATACATTACCGTGCTTCCTTGTGTATGTTGAGCTCCATTCACTCACACACTGGTAGCAGGCTTAAAGACGAAAGCCCAAACACGACTACAATATGGCCTTCATTCGGACTGAGATATAATTTTGACCACTCAGAGATATTATTCTCTAATGGTTGTTGTGTAGAAATCTTTGTCATACATCTGTGAAAGTGCTTCCAGGTCATCCTGCCTCAAGTACTTTCCATCAGACATGTTTGTGAATAATTCGATCTCTTCTAAATTGACTACTGTTGGCAAGACCGATGTGATCTTGTTTTGAGAGAGGATGAATTTAGTAGCTAGCTCAGTAATTGTCCAACCATACGAATCAGCAATCGGTTTTATGTGCTCTATCTTTTGCAGGGCTTTAACGATCCACTCTTTCTTACGCGTACTTCGGTGATCATTCTTATCAAATACGGTATCCATGTTTACTTTTCCTGTTAGCACACCGGACGCATCAGGAACTCGTACCATAAGGCCCACATCATTAGCTTCAGCGACCTGAAAGAAATCTTTTACAGGGTCCTGTTCCAACAAATTGTAGACGCTCTGAAGACAAGTTACATCCCTTTTTTCCATTGACAATATTCCTTCCTCTTTCCATCCTATAGCCGGTCCCAATGCGACTCCATAACTTCTTATCTTGCCTTTTTTGCGTGCATTATCGAGTGTCTCAAATATAGAATTATCCTGAATTGCATTCATCTTAGGGTTGTGTAAACTATACACGTCTACGAAATCTGTTTGCAGTCTCTTGATACTCTCTTCTAGCGCATAATTCATGAAAGATGGGTCATGTTTTTGCGGAAGTTCATTATGGCCAACCTGTTCAGCACCGTAAATATCGTAACCCCATTTGGTCGAATAGATTACCTCATCACGATTCAATCCCTTAAAGGCCTCACCTATTAGCCTTTCACTTCTCCCTTTCCCATACACGTCAGAGGTTTCAAAAAAATTGATACCTAGATCAAATGCTCGCTTTAGCATTCTTATAGCCTCTTCATCGTCGATCTTTTTTCCGCCCCACCAATCAAGCGCAATAGTCCAGGCACCGAACCCTATCTCACTTACCATAATCCCACTTTTCCCCAGTCGACGATATTTCATCTAGATATTAAGTACCTCCATTAATTGCGATTGTCTTTCATGAAACATGTCGTTACTTAGGACCGGTTTTCCTATATTATCTTCAGAATCTTCCATGCTTGATGATTGAAAGTCGATCCATGATCTGCAGCCTGCTTGTTGTGGACTGAGAGTGACATTTAACGCCGTGTTCAATCTGTATACGCGAAGAAGTACAATACTGAGAGGTTTCTCGGGGTTGTAATCCATCCTTAGGTTTATGTATTTCTCGTTCCATATATGAAAGTCGTGTAAGTCATAAAGCATTTCCCTGTTAAATGTCTCAGTGATGTAGATAACTTTTGCATAAAGATAAATCGTATTCAGATCAGCTATAGGCTTACTATGCAATATTGACTCAAATTTATCAGCATAATCTTGCTGTAAAAGATCCGTTGATTGATGTTCATAGGTTGGAAACATGTAGAAATTATTGTGTTTTAATTCAAAACCATGTTTACGTTCCATTATCCCGCCTTTTCTTAGCAGAATTGTTTGCCTACCTTCTTCAAAACCTTTACACACAATAGCCCATTCCTTTAGCGCAGATATTGTCATGATCAATCGATGCTTCACCCTAGCCCCATGATAATGCTCTGTATATCCCTTTGTAAGCATACTATCATTGGAGTATCCTTCACAACATACAAGCTCACTTTTGTTTCACGCAACTGCATAATCAGATCCTGAAACTTTGATAGATCATCCGTCTCAAATGCAAGTGTGAAGTCATTATCGTCAATGCCATACGAATAGGATGTATTCAGCTTAATCTCTGGAAATTTTCTACCAATTGCAATATGCTCATCCATCATTTTTTTACGCTCTTCAAATGGCAAAAGGTACCATTCTCTAGACTTGACAAATGGATACACCACTAGATATTTCAGTGGCTTAGACTCTGTCATAAAGGATGGCGTCACCTTCTCGGAATAAATAGATCTTCTGAAAGACGAAAGGAACAAGAAAGCAGGTTCGATGTATTTTCCTAGAATTGTACTGTAGATTTTAGATGTAAACGTCTGAAACATTTCAACCGAATCGGATACCATCCAAAGCATGAAATCTGTCCCGCTATGAAGACCAAGAGTTGAATATGTATAAACACGTAATTTGGTATTAGCTACAGTAACTAAGGTAGCAAATTCCTTGGCTGCCTCTTCCTTTGCCACTTCATTCATCCACCGCCATTTGGGGTCGATTTTGAAAAATGAATAATTAAGAAAAGTAGATTTAGAAGACTTAATCTGATCCTTTTTGCGTTGAACTTCCATTATATCCTACTCTGAATGGGTTTAGTAAAGTCTACTTATCTTCCAAACCTAACCAGCTATATCCTCTAGATTCGAGCTCGTCGGCAAGAGTTTTATCCCCTGACTTGATGATCTTACCTCTCGACATTACATGTACAAAATCAAGCTTCGACAAGTACCGCAAAATCCTAGCGTAATGAGTTATCACAAGTACGCCAGCACCTGTATCAATCAATTGATTGATTGCTTCCGCAACAGCTTTTACAGCATCTATATCAAGGCCTGAATCAGGTTCATCGAGGATCGCCAAATTTGGCTTTAGGACCAACATCTGCATGACTTCAGATCTTTTTTTCTCTCCTCCAGAAAATCCTTCATTCAAATACCTGCTCAGAAATGACTTGTCTAGGCCCACAGAGTCTAGATTCTTCTTAACATATTCATGAAATTCTCTTACCGTAAGGAATACCTCACGGTTTTTTTGGTCGTCGGCTAATGATTTGTTCAAAGTATTATAGGCATTTCTCAAAAAGTGACTATACCCAACCCCGGGGATTTCGATAGGATATTGAAAACCAAGGAACAGACCTTTTTTCGTCCTCTCATCAGTGGTTAGATTCATGATACTTTCGCCTTTGACTAGAGCATTTCCTCCTGTAACTGTGTACTTGGGATGTCCAAGCAAGACGTTTGCAAATGTGCTCTTGCCAGAACCGTTTGGGCCCATAATTACATGAACCTCACCTTTGTCAATCTTCAAATTTAGCCCATTCAGTATTTCCTTATTATCGATACTTGCGTGAAGGTCCTTGACCTCGAGAAAGACCATTAAATAATGTACTTCGAAATGCTTAATATAAGTATATATTAATTAAGGGGGATTCGAAGGTGCCAAAGTTTATGGTTTTATAGACTTTCACCAGCGCTAGAGATCGTCAGCGCCCATGAGTTCTTAAGCTGTTAGGTTTCAGATGGGGTAGAGTTGGCTTTAATTCATCTATGGTCAAAACACAACTCAAGTTACAAACAAGCTTTAACATGGTATAATTATCCTGGATGCATTTAAAGTAGTAATCCTGCTATCAGTTCGTGCAGATTAGCTAACTAACACTCGAATGTGTGTATAATTGCTATTCTGCTTAGAACATAACCAGCGTCTAAGCTAGCAACTATTTGACCGTCATACTACCTAGCATGTAAGGATGGACTGAACAGTAGAATGGATGATCTCCAGCTTCAAGACTGGCAGTATCTATCTGAGCTGTTGCGCCTGCATCGATGATACTTGTATCAAACT
>JAATVP010000094.1 GCA_014523625.1 Nitrososphaerales archaeon TH5896 | reverse complement strand
TCTGATGTATGGGTTCCAAGGTTTTTTTAGCAGTTCTCTGATCTTATCTTTATCTTCTGGTGAAATATCTGAATTCTTTAGCAATCCAGGAAAGTAATTGTCCCTATAATCCGTCTTGTATTTACCAAGTATGCCATACCTTGTCATTTGACCATAAAGGTTCTTTTTGTCCAAGCTACAAATGAGAAATGCATTGGAGTTGTTTCTCTGTGGATGGTAATCTAACCAATCCTTAAGATAGGGTAAGGAATCAATCAAAGGTAAATGTCTAGTCCCTGTTTTGCCATTTACAAGACATTCAGCATATTGCTTACCTCCTGCACTTTTGAATACAATATCCTTGATTTTTAAACCTAGTATCTCACTAGGTCTTGCTGATAAGTCTCTGCTAATAGTATGATAGCATCTATCTCTAATACTAGGACAATATTTTAGGAAAAGCAAATCGTCTTCTTTGGTCCATAAATCAGTAGGTTTGTAAATCGATTGTTCTCTCCTCCTCAACTGCTGTATATTCTGTATAACCTCAGGTTTTGGCCGCTGCTTAGGTCCCAACTTAGAATTATTCAACCCATCTGAAGAATCTAGCTAGGACTGAGATTATAAGTCCCTATCCATTTATGTAAAGGATCTATTTTTTCTGGCTTTCTGAATGAATCAAGAAATGTGATAATATCCTCCCTCTTTATTCTCGAAAAGGATTTATTTCCATGAAATTTAGATAAGTTGGTTAAGGTAATTTTAATACCAATTTCATAATCTCTGTCTAGATTGATCTCCGTTTTCATTGCTTTCAGGTACGACTTAATTACTTCTAAATTACTTTCACTTTTTGCAGATTCCAACCAAAAAGTATAAGTAAATGTGATATATAAAGTGTTTCTTAGTTATACATATGTATGAAGTTACTTGTTTCCCTTGTGGGATTCGAGAACGTTTTGTCGAGGAAGATGAGGCAATCATACACGCATATAACCAGGAGAGAGTATTAACACATAGTACTTCAAGTGGGTATTTTGTTAGTGTAAACGAGGTCTAACAATTAGACACCTCTTCGTCATTTTTTCTTTTTAATTTTAATATTTTTGATCTTATACTAAATTTCGTTTATGTTCCTATGAAATCTTCATTTTATAATCATTTCAATTTTTATTCATGACCACATGTCATGCTTATAACAAGTTCTAGATCCCCTCATACGAGATCTATACAAGAAACAACCACTGATAATAATCTTTATCATTTAGTCTTTAATCAACTATTTCCATTTTCATTAACCTTTATCTTACGATAACTAAGTACATATTGATTACTTATAATAGAACTATCAGAGCTTATGACCTAGTATTAGACAAATATAATCAACTATTATACTATAATAAGATTTATTTAACATATTATCATTCACACATAATAAATGATAGTCTATCTCTTATTTCATCCAATCTCTGTGTTCAAGATACTCTAGTAGCTTTAAGAGTTCTTCTATTCTTGCTTGTCCACCACTTTTATTTTTGCATAATTCATAGTGATTTCTTATCGCTTTATCTTCATCAATGGATATAATATCTTTACTTTCTATGATATCAAAGAATTTGTCTTCCTTTTCTAGATGATCTGTAATAAAAACGGCATATGATTTGAGAAACCTAGCTATAGGTTCTTTCGAGTCAACCTGTTTCCCTTCAATGATACATTTCCTCCGCGTTAACAATTCTCTCTTGAACATTCCTGCTATTCTTCTTCCAAGTTCATGTTCTATCAAAAACTTTCTAATATCTTCTGAAAAGCTATTCTTATTTTGAGTATTTGGGAAATACGCTTTCTCCTCCTTACCGTGATGAAATGTATCAATAAGTTCTTCCATAACTACTGAAACTATCTCAAGATCTTCAAGTAAAATATTACTATCTTCGTCAGCATAAATCTTATCTGAACATTTCTGTATTACTTCCCCAAATCTTTTTACAAATAGATGATCCTTCTTGAGATCTGATGTTGCCATATAAAACACTTTATATGATATTTCTAATTATACTTTTTTGGTTGGATCGAAGCAACAATGCTAATCCAGGCATCACAAATAGGTACCTGGAAGCAATGCAGATAGAAGTTAATCCAAGCAAGAGTTATGAGACCAGCACTAGAATAATCTTAAAAAGCCTTTCCAAGTTTCACAACGGTACGCCCTTCCCAAGAATAAACAGAGATCGTATTGTAAATATCTTAATTCTATGAGAAGGCCAGAAAAACAAGATCCACTGTACAAATGGATTGGAACATATAATCTCAGTCCTAGCTAGATTCTTCAGATGGGTTGAATAATTCTAAGTTGGAACCTAAGAAAAGACTAAAACCAGAAGTTGTACAGAACATACAGCAGTTAAGAAAGAGAAAACAGTCAATTTACAAACCTACCGATTTGTAGAGTAAAAGAATTTGTTAGACCCATCAGATCCTTCTACGTATACTGTATATTATATGACTGATATCCTTGCAAATGTAGTTTGCCGTTCCATCCATAACGAGCCAAATAAATGCATGATATTAATAGTATTTTAAGAAACAATAAATATTCCTGGTTTGTGAGGGTTCTTTCATATTACAGCTGTCTTTTAGCTTGAAGTACAATATTCTTTGCATACACTACCGCTTTTATGATCATATAGGATCTAATCCATCTTCATATCCATCATCAAAACAATTTCGTCTATTCTCTTCTTGTAATGATTCATGATTTACATTGCAGTCTGGATCATTTTATATCATTGCACTCGCTTTCTGTTAATCCTCTATCTTTACAACCATGCGACCAAGATCTATTATACTGATCACCTGGAATGTCACTACATTCATTGGCTCTATCTTTATCATATACTCCAGCTAAACCAGCATCCGAGGTGTTCTCCTGAAACGTTACCGTAACATATACTATCTTCCTTATTTCATTAACGCGGCTTCACCTTTCTCGATGCCATAAGATAAAATATATCGGAGTATTCTTCTCCAATTATCATCACAAATCCTAATCCTCTTATTGTTACCTTCAAGCTTAGTAGTAGTCGTTATTGAGCAAGCTACGATGGATATAATTCTTTGACCTCTGCGAATCGATGCGCCCAATCTGGTGGTACTTGACTGTTTAGAATGGCTTCAAGCCGATCTAGGTACGCATGCCAACCAGGGGCTAAACGTAAGGCTATCGATTTGGTCAGGCGACTGTGAGTCACAGTAAAGATTGTATCTGAATCGCCGTCCTGCTCGAGCTCCCACCGGATAACAGATTCAGGTTCTCCATGGAGGAACATTTGATTAGGAGAGATATGCCACTCATGCTCAAAAACACGGTGAAGATCCCAGACTAGAATATTTCCAGTTACATGGGATCCTGATACAGTATTAACAAGATCAATTGCGCCGCCATTGTACCCGTCGAAGGTTCCTTTATAATCGGGCAACCATTTGAATATCTCTTTTTGATCTGTAATTGCCTTCCAGACTGTTTCGACTGGATGAGAAAGTCGCCGTTCAAATTTTAGTGTTCCGTACTCTCCTTCGATGGTTACTTCTCCCTTAGATTCAGAACTCAGTGTTTTTTTGTTCCGTTTCTCATTTGTATATGATAATAAACGCTGTTGCACATTTTCATTTTCATTTTCTATTTCAATACTTTTCATATCTGTAACTATACTGTTGCAGATACTTATCTTTAGGGGAAGCGAAACTTCTGATATCAGACAACTTTATTTCTCATAGTTATAATAATAAGAATATGATTATAGATTCTGGAGAAGAGAAATGATACTCGATAAAAATGATCTCACTATTCTCCCCACTTTAGCTAGAGATTGTAGGACTTCATATAGCATCATAGGTTCACAAATTGGCTTATCATCAAAGAGTGTAAAGGCGAGAGTGAAGAAGATGGTAAGCAATGGAGTCATAGAAAAGTTTGTAGTTAAATGAGCGCCTAAAACCTGCAACCGTTATCAATATTGTTGTTACTGAACTATCTGTTGCTGCATCTAATGACCTGAGCGAAGCAGATTTAAGAATAATAAAATGTCTGCTGCTATCAGGTGCTAGGATAGAAAT
>JAATVP010000093.1 GCA_014523625.1 Nitrososphaerales archaeon TH5896 | reverse complement strand
TTAATAATAGCGGCAATCAAACTTCAATCTAATAGGTGGCCACGTTCTTTAAGTCAGAATAATGATGATAGCGAAAGAAATATGCTGCTGAAATAAAAACAGGGGGATTTTAGTTCGTGTTTGGTACTAATTTGAGGAGCTACTTTTGCTGTCTTTCTATATGAATCTAACCTAAACTAAACTCCAATCTGCTTTGCTAACTGTACTACCTTTTTACCATCGACGGTGAGCTTGTTGTAAACCCTGTTCTTTTCTACCTTTCTCTGAACAAGACCAATCTTTTCAGCTCGTACCAATAGCTTGTGTCCATATCCGTAGGCTCCCAGCTTGTTGAGCAGTTCTCTCGTTGGGTAATCTGAGCTTCCTATTGTTTTCAACAGTCTAACGATTGCCCTCTCCTTGACCAAGATCCTCAGTAATTGGACCTGTTTCATATTTATGGTTTTGGCCATTTTTCTGTTTAACCGTTACTATACATTGGCAACGCGGTAGTATATAAACCATTCGATTGCTTTACTACATTTTGGAATAAAAAAGGCTTAAATTGCAATTATTTGAGGCGGTCCTAATCGCACGATCATAATCGTATTTATGGCTATAAGTATACGTTTCTTGTATTAAAAGAACTTGTTCTTTTTTCTCTTCTTCCCTCGTAACTTCCCTTGGAGACCGTTCTTCTTTACCAATATTAATGTACGTTGAGGTATGTGATACCCTGTATATGATGAACGATACCTATGGGGGATTAACGTTGAAGTCATTGTCAACTTCATTATTACAGTATGCGGTATTAGAACTGCAGACATTCAGCTGAGTTACGTCTTGCTGAACTGAGATACCTCTTGAACCCGAGTAATCGTAGCCGACACTGCCAGATATCGGGATAATTTTGTCTCTTCCCTGATCATACGTCATTAAGTCCATTTGTTTTGAACTGCTATCGTCACCGTCGTCGTACGATAAAGGGAAAGTCTTGTCCATAGAAAATGCTACAACACTTATTTCATTTCCATGCGTAGACAGGAAGGAACTGGTATGAAGTACAACTGTCAAAGCTGACGATACTAATAGTAGACTCAGTATCGACCTAAATTTATCCAAATTCCTCGAGTCCTCAAGGCTAGATTACATACGTCATATTTCTGCGGTGTCTAGAATTGCAACGGAAAATACTTTTCACAAAATTAAGGTCTAAACTGTTTCTACACATTGTAGTAGAAAAATTGCAGCATATTATCCGCAAACCAGCAAATCTAAGATAATATACTCATTAAAGTAACAGAGATTGATCTGCTACTGAACAAATAGCCAAAAATTGACCAAATTGTTACTAGGTCTAAATTATAACGCTACTTAAGAACCAACACGTTTCATCTTGGAACCACATTTCGGGCAAGCTACCTGATTGTGCTTTGTTCCACAATTCATACAAAAGTAGCTAAGAGTGGACCCTGAGTTGTACCCGCCGAACATTGACGTACCCGACATTCCCATTCTCTTCATAGCCCGTTGCCTTACGTAGAAGCTGAGAAGAATAAAGACCCCAATTATGATCGGAAGTGAGTATGGAAAGGGAACTATGAACGATATGGCTAGGCTTATTACTAGAGATATTCCTATCCACATTAGTTGTTGCGACAGAAAGTCCCTGTTATTGCTCAACTGCAATCTATGCGATGTCATGTTTATTAAATGCTACCTTTTCTAGAAAATACGAGATTTACGATAAAATAACTCGGACTTTAATTTTAATTCAACAATCTTGTGTTCACTTAACTTGAATATTGCTGTTTGAGAATTTTATTAAAGGAGATCAACCTATTCAGAAGTAATTTGGCTCATCGTCTCGGTAGCCTTTCGTGGGATTTACGATAAAGAAGAAATGTTCAAACCAGCCGGACTCCGCATTCCAGTCACATTTAAATTAGCAAGGGATTAACGTAGTGGTACATCGACCAAACCGATGGGGAACATGCCTAGTGCAAGTACGGTGAAAACTGGACTGCGCTAGGCGCTTTTTTAACTATCTCTTTTCTTATGGGTCTTTGGTTTATCGATGCCGCCTCAATAATAGGTACTAGTGAACTGATTGGGTTGACAAACCATTGGATCAGACTAGAATCTGCATCCAGAATTTGTATTGAATCAGATACTCAGTCCTTGCCCGTTTCTCTCCACAAGTTCGTCATGACTTGGGAAATTTGTCCAAAGTCATACAACCCTAAATTCGATTTCATCGTACCTATCCTTAACTGCAAGCAAGAATAAAGTATCCTCGTAGATCAAAAGCCAATCCTTGATGCCCAATACAGGCAGTTTCCGCACGAGCAAATTTCCCCTGTCTTTAATCCTCGTGAGAACAAAGACATGTTTTGGAATTTGTTTACCTTGCAATCTAAACAAGCTTTCTTGTAGCTCGATACCAGGACGCCCACCTTGAATATTGAGTCCTACTTTATCACCATACTTGTTAACAATCTTTGCGGTTACATAGCTTTGTCCAATATCAAATTGTTCTATGTTAAGGAATACCTTTGCGATTGCGGAAGCAGATTCTGGAATGTCGGGGAACAATTTTTCCGAAACTGAATCAAAGAAGAGGTCATTCTTCTTCTTCCGAATCGACAACCTGCAATAATAATGCATGAGCGCATATAAACAAATCTAAATTAATGACGGTGATTTGCTCCAAAATAATGATTGGGTTAGTATCCTTCTAAATCTATCATGCCCTCAAACTCTATTGAACGGACGACAATGTATGCTCCCTAGAGCAACAACAGAAATAAAGTGTCCTTGTGTGCATGCAATCATTCTGCATTTGTAGATACGGCCAAAATGCAATAGATTATAAGACTTGATTATGGGAAGCTTTACCTGGCGTGATTGAAGATGGAGACAGATTTCGTGAAGTCGTTGCGCACGATAGAAAGCGATGGATTCAAGTGGATCGATCTCCCAAGGCCGACTAGGCGTGAGATGGACGCACTTGGTAGGCTTTACTCTTTTCACGACCTGAACCTGGAGGATTCCCTATCAAAGACTCAGCTTCCAAAGGTTGAGAGACATACCAATTATATCTTTGTCATAGTTCACTTCCCGTCATCGGGCAAAGAGAGACACGTTCCTAGGGTCAGCCAGTTGTCAATGTTTTTAGGCTCCAATTTTCTCGTAACCGTCCACCAAGGAGACCTCGAACCATTGATGGACCTCTTCAAGATGTGTCAGGAGAATTTAAGCCAGAGAGAGAATTTGATGGGCAAAGAACCTGGCTATTTGCTTCATACGATCATAGATACCCTCGTAGACGATCTATTTCACATTCTGATGAAGGTTGTTGGAAATATAGACGATATTGAAGAGGGAGTATTCAATGAAAAGATGTCAGAAGCAAGAGAGATTTCGATATTGAGAAGAGAGATTACTATACTAAGACGTCTTATCCTTCCGATGAGGCGAATCGTATTGGAACTGTCTCGCGATGTTCAACGTTTTTCCAAAGAGGATCTGACACCGTACTTTTACGATGTCAAGGATCACATAGAAAAAGTCTTGGAGACCCTAGATGAATCAAAGGAAACAATCGAGATATACAAAGATACAGATTTCATGTTAAGTTCAGAAAAATCAAACAGAATTTTATCTATTCTTACCATTCTCTTTACGCTCTCAATTCCGGTGACTATAATAAGCACCTTTTATGGGATGAACCTGCCATTACCCGGAGACAATAACAATCCGGCTGCGCAGATCTTTGGAAATTATACTACGCTCATAATACTCTTGATAGGCGCAGTCACAAGCACAACTCTTCTGTTATGGTATTTTAGACGGGAGGGTTGGATATCAATCGGAATCCACAGGCACATGCATTGACCTCTTGACGGTCAATCATTATCTGACAGCCCTTTAGAGAATGGGTCAAATAGTCACTCATTCTGAAAATTTATCGGTTCTTCATATCTAGCCCAAGAATACCCGCATCTGCCCAATTTTCTCCCTCTACTTCATAGATGAGTATTCTGATATTCTCCTTTTTTGTCTTAAGAATACGCGCGGACTCTTCTGTAATTACTTGAACAAGTTCTCTCTTCTGCTCTATCGTTCTACCTTTGCTCAACGTTATTTGAATGACTGGCAGTTCTGACTAACACCCAAATTCAACATGAGCTGAATAGTAATGTAAATTTTTTTGTTAGCCAAAATATTTACTTGAACCTTCTACATGGCAAACAAAATTTTGACTAGCACCAGCAAAGTCAGCTTTTAAGGTACCGCTTTTTAGATTCGCCGATTTAATTCAGTAATGAATTCATCGAGGTGATCCTTTGGGATAACTGCACCGGATGCTTTGTCATGTCCACCACCACTTCCTCCAAAATTAGCGGCAATCTCGTTGACTAGCCTTCCCAGATGAGCCTCACATTCCTTTGAAGCTCTAATTGAAATGACAAAGGAATTTATTTCATCACGGGGCTTATATACAAGCGCTACCGGACGGCCCGAAATACCAAGTACAAAATTTACTATCACACTTGCAGTCAGATCAAGGTCATTTCTCACATACGCTAACTTTCTCTTGCGAACGATCGAACTTTCCAATGACTTTACAGCTTCAGAGACTCGAATAGCATATTTTTCCGCCATCATAAATCCTCCCTCTATGTCATGTGGAAATTTGTTCTTGGAGATAGATTCGACTATTTTCAAGAGAAATTTCTCATCGTGCTGGTTGGAGGAAATCATGTAAGATAGAGCCGTAGATTCGAGCATTAGAAATTGTCTATCGAATCTTGATACGAGCATAGATGCTATGGGTCGCTGTTCTAGATAGTCAGTGAGGGCACCTGCAGCAGCATAAAAGGAAGAATATGAATTGAGCTTACTCTTGTATCGTTGGTAAACCTGCACACTCGTACATTCGTCGGTGGAATGAACAAGAGTAACTCCTGCTTTTCGCAATTCAGCCTTAATGTCTTCACCTACATCATGATGGTCAATGTATTCGACCTTGTATCCATTTGAAACTATTTCCCCTAGAACGTGTACAAATGAAGATTCATTTTTCTTGTTAAGACCGAGGTCACAGATTATCAGTTTCTTGTTCTTTCTTGACCGCTTCGCGGTCACCACCTTACCAGTAGAAGAAGTAGTAACAAAAGCAGCAGCCGTAACATTCTCGCCGCTTGCGCTACTTGATGCTGCTTTAGTGATTTCTGCACCCGAAGAATTACCATGCGCAGCTTCTGTTGCTGTTGAGGAGGATATTAAATAGGAAACTCTATTGAGAGCCCTTATAAGATTGGAATAATCAAGCAGGATAACGTAACACTCTTTGAATGCAGACTTTACAAGGGCCGCTGAAGAGAGACCATCGACATCCTCCCTGTGCGAAAGACATATGACGGAAGGAATTGCGCCTTCAAAATGAATTTCCTGATTCTTCGAAAAATTACCCAAGTTCTTTGATTGAGATTTTGTTCTTCTTCTTTCGCTCTCCGACCTACTTTTATGAATACTACTAATGCTACTCCTAGCAACAAGACCATCTTTTTTATTCTCACCAGAACCAATGCCAGCAGCAGGCATGGACACTAAATTTGACGTCTCCGTCATAGATTGTCATACCCCGAAACGCACGCACTACCCCAAACACCGCCGCCAAAAAAAGCGTTGAAATAAAGCGAATTATCTGAATTTGCATAAACGCTGTTACTAAATCCGGTGAGCATTGAAGGTAGGAATAATGACGACACTGAAGCTATAGGCGATAATATAAAAAGTAGAAGACAGTTTCCCTTCTCAACCCCAAGTTGCGGATTATTGAGATGAAATAAAAACGAATTTACAAACAAAAACAACAGATCAGCAGATTTAACGCTCCCCTAAATAATTGTAGCGTTCAAACAACTCACGCTTCAACCCAGGCAATTATCCACATCAAATGTACGATATCAAATCGGCAACACACACACACTACTTCATTTAAAAACAATCATTCATTAATTTTACGAAATTGACTGAAAAAATTCACCTTCGCGCATAGGAAAAATACAAGTATGCAAAGTTCAATTCAAAGCAGACTCATAATTCATTGGATGATTCATTCACAAGTACTTTACAGCCACATAACTATTAGAGTTCTTTACGCAGTGCGTACACTACTTTATTTGGTGAATTCTTCCTTCTTACACTTGAAGTCTAGATTCTATCTATCGATTCCTCTGAAGGGATATTGATGAACAAAGGCCAACCTTGTATTTTGGACAACAAAGATGTTGATAACGGCAAAGAAGAAAATGTGTCCATGCATTATAAACACATACACATACACGCAAGCGTAGGTGCGTATGTTCAAGAAGCATGTTAACGCATCAGCACATACATCTCCGCGCCAATTCACTCTTTATCGTTTATTCTCATACATCAGTTTGCTCAGTTGGATACAAGTTCATTTTTAACTTTCTTTTTTCAGAAAGTCGAAGGTTGGATGCCTTGGGCTATTGGTAATGGCAGGCTGAACACCTCGCCGAAGCTTGATGCGTACACCTCCACCCCATCAACGCCATCTTCTATGGCCGCCCTATTCCTTACGGAAGGCTGTCTTTTCTCGGGAAAGGCTTCCTCCTTAGATGCTTTCAGGAGTTATCCTAGGCAGCTTAGCTGCTCAGCGTGCCCTGTCGGACAGCTGATAGACCAGAGGCTGCGCTGCCCTGTTCCTCTCGTACTAGGGGCAACTTCCCCTCAGACAACCACGCCCCTGTCAGGCAGAGACCGACCTGTCTCACGACGGTC
>JAATVP010000092.1 GCA_014523625.1 Nitrososphaerales archaeon TH5896 | reverse complement strand
CTATTTTTTAGGTACTCAAATCTAGGGTAAGGTAAAGATGATGAAGTTGTCATCGCTGGCTTGTCTCTCGGATAGGCATGAATATTGTACTCATAGTTTTGCCGGTGGAACTGGTTGTCAATGCAACTGTCATTCTAGGAACCGCTGATAGAAATCGATAGGAATACATTTACTATTGGTCAGGTCCAATAGTTTACTGAAGTCTAAATCGTGCTTAAATAGTAAACTATCCAATTAGTCACTACACATATATTTACCAAAGGTAAATGGTATTATGACTGATATGCCTAGACATTTAATTCAGACACTAGAGTATGAGTGCAGTCGTTGCGGCTGGATGTGGATAGGCCGGAAGAATGGCAGAGAGAAATATACCAAAGGACAGCAGCCTAGATTCTGCCCAAAGTGTAAGACATATCTCTGGGATGTTGAAAGGCCTAAGACTTTAAGAGAGTTTCATGGACAGCCACCTCCACTAAATACGGCCAGGAAATGGTATGCCAGAAAGACGGTTACTAATCAGATGGTAACAGGTCCTGAGTCCAGGATTCAGGTTATGCAGACGCATAACATCACATCGGATGAGGAGTACAACAGACGCATCCTAGAAGGTGATATGTCAATCTACCTTCCCAAGTTTGAACCTACTGATTACAGAGAAAGAGTCGCTCACGTTTTAGGACTTGATTATCAAGGGCTGCAGGATAAATTTAAGCGGGGAGAAAAGGAGGACAAAATAGCAGGATGCGACAGTCGTACCGGCCAAGACAACCTTTGGCGTGATTAAGACCCAAACGCAGTATTCTAATTCAAAGAATTTCTTTGAAGATAAAATAAATTGCACTGGAAACGTTGCCTTACCCTGGTAACAGATTCTCACGCTTAAAACAGTGAATACTGAGTGTTCAAATTAGGCCTGTTTCTTCAGACTGAGTAGTTTCCGATACAGACTGACTGGACAGGAAAGGTTGTATCTGGTACCAATATGACTACTACGATTAGTTTCGACAATTTGGAAATTGATGTCCCAAGAGCACAGGGACCGGACGGCAGAGATTTAGGTGGTGCAACTTGGAAACTAAATGGGAAAGTAGTATGGACAACAGAAGCGCACAAAGCTCAAGACTAATAATATTACCCAATATAGGTAAGATATGTTCACAATAATCCTTTCTAGACGGGATTGCATTTCTAACGTGATAATATCGCAAGTGATATCACGAATGAGAAATCTAACTAGTAACCATCAGCAAGCAGCGACAGATTAGCCTAAACTCTCTCTTACTTTATCGGTGAGTTCATTCTTGGAGGGGTAATCGTCATCATCGTCAATCTGAAATATATCTCTCCAAGACTTGATTTGTACCGACCAGCCAGCGGTCTTTACGTCCTCTCTAGTAATACTACCGTCTGAATGACCTAACTCCTCTGACTTGAAACACTTGATTGAAATCATGACTTTCTCCTCTTCGTTACATAACTGATCAACGATATAGAAGGGTATGATATGGGCGCATTGTCTGAAAATGTGTCCCAAGTGTCCCAAGTGTCCCATTCACTAGTGGTATCAGATGAGGCGTCACCTTGGCCTGTAGGCACTCCTGAACAAGCGGAAGCATTCAAAGAAGAGGTAGCAAGGATTGGCAGAAGCAAAATAGCAGATATGGCTGAAGCCGCTAACTTGTCAGGAAATGATATTATGGGATATAATAATGACAATAACGATGACACTAATAGATGTCAAGACCGGTTATAGTTAAACCCCTACAGCAGATAGATATAACGAGGATGATTGGATATGCTCGAAAGCAACTTTATGGAAAGGGGCGCACTGCCGGAGCAAATGAAAATTCTTATGGCTTAGGCTACTATTATAGGATGGCCTCACTTAAGCCAGGGAAGGATAAAGGCGTAATATGCCATAAATGTCGTTCATTTATTTTGTTGGGAGAATCGTTTGCCAGGAAGGCCAGTGGGGGAAAACCATACCATGTTGCGTGCGCAAAGCAGTTGAACCTCTTATAATCATCATCCTTAGTTCCTATGTCCATGCCCTTACCATTGTCAGGCGTAAGTAGTTGACTTAAGGAAGCAGCAACAACAAAGTAGTAGCAGCAAAGTACAGTAGCAAAACAAAAATAGGTTAAGTACTGATGTTATACCCTAGTCTTGCTTGCTTGCTCGCTTTTCATGACCAAGCAGGTAGGCAGGCACGTAGGTATAGCTACTAGTAGTAAACTTTAATTCCAAAAGCTTCGTAGTATTTTCACATCGATGACTGCATATGAGTTGGTTGGCAGTAGCCATCTGTATTTTCGAACGCTAACGCTGTTGCTATCGGTTGGACTTGCGCAAGAAGGTACATCAGATAGCAGACCCAACTCATATGCCTTAATAAACTTACACAAAAAGAGGAGTTTGACCACTTAAAGATTAGCTCAATCCATTCTGAGCTAGTCCTTTAACGCATTTTTAAGGACTTCTTGCTTTTTGGTTTCATATTCATCATGAGGAATATCAATGGTTTGTGATGTGTCATTCCCTAATGAACCCGGTGGGCCCTGTGGCGCCGACCTTTGCGAGGGTGGCGTAGTAACTGCTGTGGTGTTTCCAATATATACTGGACGATTGAACGTACAGTTAATATCAGATGAGCCGTCATTCTCACATTCATTATTATGGGATTGAGCCTGACTATTAGTAGAATACGCATAAACTACATTACCATCGGATGGTACAACGGATGACAGTTGTGCGGTTGATACTGCAACAAGAACAAGTACTGCAATTACTGAGGTGTAGTGCTTAAACTGTCGGTTCATACTTTTCATTGAAGTAAAGTATTGATTATTTTATTGGTTAATTGGGCTTGGCAACATTTGAATGCTATTTATGTCACATATTTCTTCTAGGAGAATCCACCGCTTTAGACATCATCGTGTTTAAATGGTGGGCAGCCAAATCAATCAATCGTCACACGACCATTCGATATCAGCCTTATCCCCAACCTTTTGATAGAACTCATCCACTAACTGCTTCTGACTTTCCTTACTCAGATGGACAAGTAACTGTTTCATCTCGTTAAAGTCTTTTCGAAGGTCGCCTAGTTCAGCAAGATAATCCGTCTGATTCTTTCTTAGTTGTGCATTCTCTTGTTTAAGCCTCTGGGTTGGATTAACTGTCAACAAATCTGCCGCATGGGTTATATAATCCTGTATGACATCCATGTCCTTCGGCCGCATGTAGGATTTTACTAGTGCTTCCCTGTGTCCCATAAGCATCTCTACATACAATGACTTCATACCGGATTGCTCACAGACTGGCTTGAAATTTTTTCTGAACGAATGTGACATCTGTTTCTTCACAGCATTAACGTAGACTCCTGAACGCTTCAGAACCTGCCTAACTGTGTATCTAATGGAATCATCGGCCACCTTCCTGGGTGCCGTCATTCTGAACACATCTCTTGTATCATGGTGTTCTCTTATCAGGGGACTAGTCGGTTTAACAGGCCCTTCCCCATCTCGTTCCCTTTGCAGAAGATAGTCCCCGACCGCAGTAAAACATTCAAATGTGCACGTAGTCCAATAGGTTTCTGGTTTTGAATCTCTGTCAACAGTAATCTCGAAGGTCTGGTATCCTTCTGGTGTCTTGACAAGTTCTAGGTCTTTTACTTTGAGTTTGTTAATGGCACCTATCCTAATGCCTCCAGAGGTCATTAGAAGAATGATAACTCCTTCTCGTTTGCTACACTCCGTGATGATACGCTGCATTTCATCGTCAGTATAGAGTCTATCGTCGTGTGTAGACTCATCGGGCGGTAGAAAGCGCTTTATCTTCTTCTTGTTCATAACCAAATCGTTCATTTCGCAAAAGTGAAAGATAGCAGTACACTCTGCTTCAATCGAAGCCCTGGAAAGTTTCTTGAAATCTCTGCTGTGAATAATATGCTTGATTACCATTTGTTCCATAACCTTTGGGCCTAGGTCTAAAAGCACCCGCAAGTCATGGATATTGATATGCCTTAAGAAACGATTGAAACTAGTCTTCTAGGTCTGCCGGGTATACGGTGAGTTGCATCCCTCAGTTACAGGATAGATAATATCTTCAGATGATACTGAGTATAATTCGGTGGTCTGTTGTTGTTGTTGCTGCTGTTGCTGGACGTCCTCTTGCTTTTGGACTGAATCAGATTCAGAAGGCTTTGACCGCACACCTTAGTATACTATAACAAATATTTATTATGAAGATATCTTCGTAATGCTACCCAATATCGTTAAGCATATCATATAGGACAATGTCAGGAGGGCGGCATGAATAATTCCGATTTTGCAACATTATATCACATATCATGTGGATTTCTCGCTTCCAATAATACGAATTCATCTACTTTTATAACAGAAAATATTTGAAAAAATCCAAGTTCATTCCTTTTTCGACATCCTCCAAACAGCACATACAAACAAGTGTTAGACGAACTAGTTTAAGCATATATAGCATTAAATCATATCTAAAGACAGGAACTCCGATGGTATTTCTTGGCAAAGGACATCTCCATATCCCTGAAGGCGATTATGTTGTAGACGGACTGATTAGGTTATTGAGCTCTGCAAATTCGGGGTCTATAAAACTGGAATTTGCCAATAAGCCAGCCGCGGAGATTGACATCAATAGTATCGATAATTATAGCAGAGGAATCAAGAAGAGGATCAAGGTAGATCTGTTGGAACCCAGTCTTTTTAAGCTCCAAGATGACGATTTTAGTTTATTCGATAAATTGAGAACTGCTACAGAATTCGCTCAAAAATTGACTGATAATATGTTAACGTTATCATTACTAAGAAAGGGTAAAGAGGCAATCACATTGGGCGAGGAAGCTCATCCTTCGTTTTCACGGCTAATCACAAGAAGTGATGATATTCAGGTAAATAGCTTGAAGGAATCTACCAAATTAAGGGAAGATTTCAAAGGCGATGATTGAAGGATTCCGATCCTGTCTTGTTAGAAATTCGGTGAACATAGAATCCTACTATTAGATATTCTACACTTTCTCTGGATATTTTCTAAAGGATTGTTAGACAGACAATGCATGTTTCGTGGTTTGTAATGTAGTATAGTCCTCATAGGAAAATCAGAGCCAATCCTTTAACCTAAGTGCGAGACCCTAATTCAATGAAATAATACTAATAGTATTTCCCAAAACCCTATTCAACACCAATCGCGAGACTATTAATGCTTCCCATTACCACTTGCTGCCAATCAATAAACATTGCGAGATGTTAGAGTATGCCTAATTTTGGTACAAAGTAATATTAGCTGAATATTTTATAGTTATAACTTCTGCTGCTGCAACATCAAAAGTTGTGACTACCTGTGATTGATTGCTTTAAGTGTTGCGGTATAGCAAATGTCTCATGCTTGCCTCCATTCAGCGGAATTGTTTTGATTGATCAGCTGACACAAAATTACTACAATAAGAGACATGAATGGATCAAATAGTATGGGTTTGAAAGTGGTTGTCAGTGGTTGTCCACCAAATAGTTACGATAACGGGTTACATCTAAGGCTAAAATGAAGTACAATAGGCCAATATCAATTTCCGCCGCCAAACATGTTTGATATCGCTTGACCCAATTGTTCAAGTGGATTTTGTTCTGGTGCTGGTGGTGCTGGTGGTGCTGGTGTTGTTTGATTTTGTGGCGCTTCCGTCTCAGGCTGCTCTTCTGTTAGGTTATCGTTAGACTGCTCCGGTGCTGGCTGGGGCGTCGGTGCTGGCGCTACTGACGTTTCATTGGTTTGCCCCGATACAACTACAGTTCCCCTGGCAATACCGTTCCTAGTACGGTCAACAGGAGGAGGCGTCCCAGATTCCTGATCAGGCTGAGACTGAAGACCTGTAATGGTAAGAGCTAATTGATATGTTCCTGCAGCTGGGAACTTTATTATCTGTGTATCCTGAGAATCCTTCGCAGTCAAACCCCTCTTTTCAAAGACTTGTGTGCCGTTACTATCAAGTACGGAGAGGTCGTAGAATACGTCAGCATTAAGAGCTCCTCCAGAGAATGCATCAGTAAAGTCGAACTTGGCAGTTGTTTCTGTCTCCATTCGAATAGGAGTTGGTGACCACAATACGTTAACATGAATTCCACCCGTGTCAGAGAGCAGATCCGTAGACGTTGCACTTGCGGAGGTAGTAAGAGGCGCAGCTGCTGCCTGGCCCTGGGCGCCAGTGCCATTGGTCACACCACTGGCAACGGTCGTGGGTGCACCTGGTTGCGTAGTCTTAAGTGTAAATTCCATTATACCACTTATGTTCTGATTGTTCGCAGCAGTTCCTTCTCCAAGTGATACCGGCTTCGGATTTGCGTTCGTGGTGGTTGAATTACTCTGACCTGTTGTAGTCGTATTTACACCTTGCTCCTTCTGCCATTCATTGGCAATTTTGATGACGTCGTTCTTATTAATTAGATAGTGCAAAATTATAGCATCCGGGGATGTAAATGGATCAATAGCAAGCGTCCTGCCTGATATTGGCTGTCCATTAACGGTCGCGTTAAATATGCTACTACCAAAGAGATCCTTTGGCAACTTGATCTCTTCGTGGACAAAAATGGGATTCTTTTCTAGTCTCTGAACATCATAGTAGAACGGCATGGACCAAGTGAACTCACCAGTAGTCGAACTAAAGTTGAAATCATCTATCTTGTCGTAGTAGGATATAAGGGTTGTATTAAATGGATTACCTCCATAGGTCAAATTATCAAAATTGAAAACGTCGCCTACACTCAAGAATGTTTCAAATTTGGGTGCCTTGTCTGGAACGAAGATGTTTCTGTCATTGTCTACTCCAAATATTTGTACATCCATCCTATACAATCCTCCTTCTTGTAAAATAGGTCCTCTCAAGTTTATGGTCCCGCCTGGATCCGCAACATATGCGGCTTGAAATGGGTCCCTGTCTCCAAAAATGGTTAATGAACCATTTGATGGTTCAACTTTGAGAGTCAGTAATCCATTGTGTGCATGGAAAAAATCACGTACGAGTGGTTTCTCGCCCTCAACTGGGTTTGCACCTTTACTAACACTAATGTCGTATGTTACATGTTGGACAGTTTCATTTGTTTTGGCATCAAACAATCTAAATTGCATGTATGCATCTCCCCCTGTAGCGGTTGTATAAATTGGGGGACTGATCTTTACGAACAGACTTCCTTCTCTATTACCAAGGCTTGCTGGGGGAAGATTTTCTTGAGTCAGGCCATCGCCATGCACTTGCTGCATAAATACATTTTCAAAGGCGAAAACGATAAGAGCAAATATTAGAATATAGACGATTCCGAATTGAAAATTGGAAACAGACATTGTGAATAGATTCAATCCACTGAATAAATCTTCCCCAAATTCCCTATTTAATTATTGCATTTTGGATACTATTCCTCCAATTCTTTTTCCATTAGTATGTGAACATTATGCTGATATTGGCGCTATAGATCGGATTACGACCTTCAAAAATTCAAGCATGTTACTTTACTTAGTGATCTGTCAATGCCTTCTAATACCCATTCCGAGCAATAGGCTGTTCCATCACATGGACATGGAATCCCCCCCCATTCCCGTCAGCGTACTTCAGTTCTTAAATCATTTGATTTTGAAGTGCATTTGTCATGAATACTTGGTACTCCAATGCTGCTCCAAAGTTCGAATCTAAGAGTTCAAAGTCATTAATTCATTCGTTTATAGTTAAGGAGCATAGGGGCTTGACAATAAACCCATATCAAGGATGTCAGCATCGATGTGGATACTGCTACGCAACTTATGAATGGTCCCCTGATTTTTATGACAAAATATACGCAAAAAGCAATGCTCCTGAGATTTTAGAACGCCAACTCCGGTCAGCTAAATTTAAGAGTATTGAGCCTGTCATGATATCCTCTGCAACTGACCCATATCAGCCGGCAGAAGTGAAGTACGGACTCACTCGTAGATGTATTCAAGTACTGCAGAAATATAAAGCGCCATATTATGTATTCACTAAATCAACTAACATACTTAGGGATATGGATCTCCACAAGGGATACAGAGACAATTGTTTTTTGGTGTGGTCCGTTACTACTTGTGACGAAAAAATAAGACGCGTAATAGAACCTGGAACGCCTCCATCAGATGCCATTTTCAGAGTAATAAGAAAATTTGTTGATGCTGGGGTATCCTGTGCTGTAAACATCGATCCTATACTCCCTCTAATCACCGATTCTGAAGTTCAGCTAGATCAAGTACTCGATACTTGTAACGATAATGGCGTTAAGCACGTTTTTGGAGCTGTTCTTCGACTCAGAGCGGATATTTGGGAAAGGATGAAGACAGTATTAAGATTGCTCGGTATCCGTGAAGGAATTCACGATTATCAGAAAACCGTTTTTCAATTTTTAGAGCCTATTCAACCGGGAGTCAATATTGGATCATCTAAATCATACGAGAACAGAATACTTGATATACTTAAATATAGAATTCAGCGTAGAGGGATGATACCCGATTTTCCGACCTTTATTTGGAAAAAGGATCGGCGACCAAGCATGACAAATAGTGAGCACCAGCTTACATTAATGAAATATGTATAGTGTCAATTCGACAATTATTGGGGTTACTTTGAATCAAAAACACCCTTGGTAAATCTATTTTCAAGCTAGCAACAACCGATAGGCAGCTCGATTAGACTCGTGCCAGCATACTATATCTTTCATTGATGGATGTGGTATTGATTGTGAAGTTGGAAAATTGTGTCTTGATAACAAATACGGAACAATAGCAATTCAAATGAGCAAGAACGCATCTTATGTATCCATACAAGACGGAGTGAGGTGCTGGTTGACTATAGATAGAATAGAAAGATCTTACGAAGCCACAACTATCTTATTGCTGTTACTCGTTACCTGTACCGTGGGTTGTATGATAGAATACTTTAGATATTTACCTATTCCAATATATTTGGCTCTGTTCGTGATTGCTGGTTTTACTCTCATTAGCTGGCACTATAAATGGTAAAAGCCAAGAGTGAATAGCCTGGATAACAGTTTTTAAGGCTATCTACTTCAAAATTTAATTGTCTTGCTTCGTAAAAGTGTTGGAGTTAAGCTAGAATATTATTGACCTAGGTTGAACATTGATGTTGTCATGTGCTATGAGACCAGTGAGACCCATGCAGATCTCAATCAGGATTTATCCATTGTTGATATAAATGGTAAGCATAGAAATAGCAATTATTGTTAGAATTTAAGAAAGTCTTTTAAGAGTGAATTACTTATCCTCAACCATGATTACCGATTATGGGCACATCCACAGTCAAATAATGAAGCTTGATCCGAGTATCCGATTAGTTACCATATGCACTAACGATGGACAGATTATGTATTCTGATCATCGTGAAGGCGTCAAGAACTTATTGACTCAAGACGAAAGCAAGAAATCTCTCGAGCTAGCGGTAAATGCATGGAAAGTACGTGGTGAATTGAGCCATAAAATCGGAAAAGGAAAGTACGTGTTGGCCGAGTACGAACGAATAAAACGGATTACAATGCCACTGAATGACAACAAACACTTAGTGTACATTACAACTGAGATCCCCTCTGAGCATGAAAAAATCATCCAAGGTGTAAGACAATTAAAGTTGTAGAATCTCAGCGTCTATTACATGGATCAGCGAGTTAAAAAGTTTTTTCGTAATGTAGTATGAATGATGATGATTATCATTCTGGTATTATAATGCCCAAAAATGTACTGTGCAGTTGAAACGACAGACATCTTAAGATCTCTTTTTTAGAGACTCAATCGATTTGTTTTTTTATGCTAAATTTTTGTACTAGCCGATCATTACAAAAAACCAAGTCTATACGACG
>JAATVP010000091.1 GCA_014523625.1 Nitrososphaerales archaeon TH5896 | reverse complement strand
GGAGCAGGAAATCTATTTCTCTTGAACAATTCCAAGAATGGTCTTACACTGCTTACAGGAAACCAAGTAACAAGTAGCTTTAGGGAGAGTTAATTCTTCGATATCATAGCCATTTGATGTAATGTCGGATGCGCATTTTGTGCATTTTGCCATCCTTTATTTAATACAGGAACTAGTAATATCAATCTTTTCTCGCTCACGTTTATTTAAATTCTATCATTAGATTATATGAAAATGGCTCGAACCAAATGTGGCAACTGATGGGCTTATCGAGACAATATCTACTTATTACTCACTTGTTTTCATGGTTTGTACGGTTTCTGGCCCCTTTTAGTATATGTTAATATCTTTTCAATCTATACTAATATAGAATAAGGAGATGAGAGTCTAGTTGGTTGGATATAAATCGGAAAAGTGTGTGCAAAACGAACACGGCTTATGCGAAGGCGAAATATTACAAGTTGTCAATAATTCAAAAATAACAAGAATTTGCGAATGTCAATGTCACGATAGTATGTATCAACTAACCCGAAGAATGCAGGTTGCAAAGAGCCAGTGACAATTCATATGTTAGGTCCACATCTTGAAGTAGACGTAACGAAGAAAATATCAATTGAACTACATATCTAGAATGAAAGAAGTATACGGAGCAACAATATAACCCTAAATTTTTTTGTCTCTGAAAAAGTCTTAATGGTTAATAGCCAGAAATGCTCTATGAAATTTGTGAGAAAAAAATTATCTTGCAGGGAGATTGGGATAGATTGCTCCTATATGGTAACCGCAAGTAGTGAGGAACTAGTTATGCAGACAGCTTTAAAGCATATCAGTGAAGTTCACATCAAAAAACCGGAAGAAATTAGCCCAGAATTGAAAGCAAAAATGAAGTCGAATATTAAACCCGAGCAAGGAACTTTGTGGTTTCGTTAAGTAGAAACCTAATCACATAATCCCCAGCAGTACCACTTATTCATTACGGTTTAAGAAATGTCCATATTTTGGCGTGTGGATGTCCATGGTTCATTAGTCATCTAGAGCATTTTAACTGACATAATTGGTGGCCCTTCTGGATCGATACACTCATTTTGAGTGTAGGTTTGCTGTAAACAATTCTGAGCTAATGACTGGATAAACAAATCTAATTACACCTATTGTATCACAAACTGAAACATCTTGACTACTCAATAAAACACACAGTTATATTGGTAATAGAGATCAAATTAGGATATTTAATCTTAAGCATCGTAGTGATTCACGATCCGACCAATATATTTTCCTAATTTAATTGTAAAATTAATTTGAGCACGAACTTTACTCCTTGTTACGCTGCTATCCAAGATTTTCAAGACATTGGAGAAGCAAATCTTTTCTGTCTTTCTTTAGAATCGATTTCGTAAACTTATCTACGGTATGAATCCTTACACGTTGAAATTCTGAAGGAATAAACCCACCATGAGCATAAAGTAAAATAATAACATGGTTATCGGTCAATAGACAGACTTCTTCTTCTGCGGCACAATTACTTTCTTCAATGATGTCTCTATACAATAGGAGAGGTTTGTGGGAATGCTGAACAATCATGTTCGCTTCTTTTAGTTTAGATCCGAGTTTATATTTCAGCCATTCTTCAAAAGGATGTGCTTTTCCGTTATCACAAAGTGCATACAATCACTATTATGGTATTATGTCTATATAAATTAGTATATTAATAATCAATTACATACTAAGTCGCGATTATACAGTAAAATAATCTACGAAAAGACGATTCTTAGAGGATTCTTCCTCTTCCTGACAGATTATTTATTCTATTTTTATAGATAGATTAATTAAATTAGTTAATATTGTCAATTACATTCGATGAGGATGTCTGATCCAAATGTAACCCATTACTCAAGCTACTTTGAATTATGGATTCTCACAGAAAAAATGGCGCTGTCTTTAGAAACATAAACATAGACAGTAGGAAATGGGAACGGCTTATGCTTTTCAAATAAGATCCCCCGATCCTTTAAGAATTTTCAGAAATTTGTCGTTAGATATCTTGGCAATCGAAATATTAGTTTTCCATTATTTATGATGTTAAGATCAATATCCACTTATGAATAATATCTTCAAACAGGCTATTCGGAGCTGTCGTTGCGCGTCTGATATGGATAGTAATAATAGCTTGATAGCGGAACCTGTGTTATTTTCCTTTTGAATCTGAAAAAACTACGTATTTGCATCGTCACATACATCTGGTACTTCAATGACATATACGTGTGTTGGTGTGTGTTGATTACTCCACACAGGCTGAGATTATTACAATCGAAGATATTAGGTGGAATTATAACAGATTCTCTATAATCCGCAATTTTTCTAATTACTTTCCTAGCTTTACTGCTCAATTTTCATCTTCTCTGAAGACTAAAAGCCTCTTACGGCGCGTGAACATACCCAATCATAAATAAGACAATAGTCTATGAATGTAAAACAAGAGTATGCTGTTCAAGAAGGAACAAGATCAGTAAGATCAAGGCGTTTTGAAAATCAGTTTTTGGGCTGATTTGATGGGTGAAGATTTTTATTAATTTTGCCTTAATCATCAAATATAAACAGGATATTGATTATTCGATGTCTACATTCAGTAATCATAGACCTTACTTGTGAAGGAATTACAATTCTAGCGGCATTTTAAAGGCTTTAATGCAAGGGAGGTGTATATATATGTTATGTTAGCAAGCAAATTAGTGTGTAAAACATGTAGTCAAGCTTCTGATGTAGTCACCGATGCAGAGTCTGGTGAAATAATCTGTACCAATTGTGGCATGGTTAATTCTAATGACAAGGCATTTCAAGTGAGTACTGCAGAGTGGCGTGCTTTTGATCATAATCAAATGATGGATAGAAGTAGAGTAGGAATGCCTATGACACTAACACGCCATGATAAAGGTCTTTCCACGGTGATTGGCATACCAAATAAAGATGCCAGTGGAAAAGAACTTGACGATTCAATGCGATCAATGATGCAAAGACTAAGGACTTGGGATCATAGAATTCAAGTAAGTTCACCAACAGACAGGAATCTTGCAAGGGCATTTCAGAGACTTGAAATGCTAAGAGGAAAGTTGGGACTACCTGATAATGTAATAGAAAAAGCAGCTTATGTCTATAGAAAAGCGCAGCGACTAGGAATGGTTAAAGGAAGAACAATAGCTGCTACATTATCTGCATCTATTTATGTTGCCTCTAGAGAGGCCGGAGTTCCTAGAACATTGGCAGAGATAGCATCTCTTAGTAATATATCACATAAAGAACTCTCAAGGGTGTATAGACTGATAGTCTTGAACCTAGATTTGAAGGTCCCAATGATAGATCCAGTAAAGTGCATTGCAAAGATTGCAAATAAAATGGAGGTAAGCGAGAAAACAAAAAGACATGCTATAAGCTATATGCATAATGTAGTGGCAACAGGGATCGCAGCAGGAAAAGATCCGATGGGAATAGCAGGAGCCGTTCTTTACTTGTCGTGCATACAGAACGATGAGCATAGAACTCAGATAGACTTTGCGGCTGCCTCCGGAGTAACAGAAGTAACTCTAAGAAATAGATGTAAAGAACTCCATACAAAGCTTCCTCAACTTAATTAGTGCAAGTAAAGCAAGAACCTATCTTATAACAGGGGTGGCAAGAAGAACCCCCAGAAAACTTAATGTAGTTACGAGTTGAAGGGTCATTTCTAATAATGAGTACCGTTGCTTATGTAAACTTTCATTCGTCATTATGAAGAATGCACCTGTGTTATCCTGCATCAATACTCTTTCTTTGCTAAATGAATGAGTGAACTACTGCTTCGTCTTGGGTAAAACGTTCTCCTATCCTACAAGAGAGAACACGATTCTCCCTCCTATAGAAGATTCTCATAATACTACCCAGATCTAAGTCTATGACAATAGATATAGCATCCTACCTAACGGAAATAGAAAGGCTTATGGTAGTAACATTGAATGAATCACAACAGAACCTTGGATCTGTGGATCAAATACGTGATGAAGATCAACTGAATATTCTTTTATCTGGAGCTTATATATCGGCAAAGAGATTCGAAATGGAAATATATAACGACGTAATGCAAAAGAGAACATACCTGTTATGACTATAAGAGCAACGAAATGGATCTCTTATCACTTGCCGTAATACTGTCGGCATGGGCAGCTTGGCTCTTTAAATCTAATTCTGAGGACATCAATAGAGAACAGTCACTGAGAAAGCAAGCAGGAGCAGTGTCCCGGTACATAGAATCACTGACGATAAATGCGATTAGAGGAGCGCAAGAAATAGGCAAAAATGGGGGAGACCTGAGGGAGAAAGCGAATCTATAAACATAGCCTAACAATTGATTCGTATACTTCATTAGCTATTGTTGATAATATAAATCTCAATACTTTTTTGATTTTCAAAAATACCTTGCAAATATATGAATGAGACAACCAGCAAAGCATACGCTTGAAAGGAGGTAAGGAGGCAGCCGAACTGAAGAATATACATGAACAACTTGATGGTCGATTTTTGACATCTACTAGTCATATAATACAAATTATACAGTAATTTGGTAAATGGGACTAGATAATTATTACATAATTATGGAATAATAGTATAACACGGATGTCATGAAAAGTCGCTTTATCATCAAAACTGAAAATCAACATAAAGTTTATGATGCACCAATTTTATGCTCATCTTGCGTAAAAAATCCATTATCCAGTTAGGAAAAAAGTAATTGCATAACATGCATCCTAATATTTTTGAATTGCATTCGGATCCGCTTTTCTATTCTTCTGAGGATATAGCAATGCAAGAACTAAGAATTTTATAAGGTTATATATGCTTGTCACATGTACATATACAGACGAAATTTTTGACCCAAAATAGTTTCCCGCTAATAAAATGGCATGAAGAGCATATGGAAAAGTTGATTATGAAGTATGTAATAGGACTTCCAGTAGACGCGTCCAATTGGCAAAAACGAATGAACAAAAAGTATGGCAAGCTGTCAAATATTGTTAAGAATATCAATTACGACATAAAGCATGGCGCAAATAAGGAGCAGGTAATATCACTATTCTCAAGAATTCGTAAAGACTCATTCTTCCACGATCTCCAGATAAGTAAAGAGTCAATGGATCGACTTGACAATCTGGAAAGGGAATTACATATATTTCAACATACGCATAGCGTTAGAGCAGTATTGCAATCGCTCTCAAGTAATGCAGACAGCCAATTCGTACATTCATAAACACCTTCCTGAGATAAGAAAGGTAAAGTTCTTCATGGATTGCTCTGACAAATAGTTCTCTACATAGCTGAGTAAGTACGCACAAACTTTCTCGTGCACCACATCATCAAGAAACCCATAGCATACATACTGATTCCTGATAATTTCTACACTCCCGAAGCATAACGGCTTCGGCGGAGATGGTTAAAGCTTTCATCGGCTTCAGGTTCTTGTGCATAGGCTCTCAAAACATATTTGTCAATGGGTTTGACAGCTTAGATTAGATTACAGCATCCAATGGGTTGAACAGCTACTACATTTCATTACTAATACTAAGATATCATATTTTTTATACTCGTTAGCAATTAATACCTTAAATACCATTGTAATTCTACACAAAGTGAGGACAATTGAGAATCAATTTTTCAACTTTCTTTGGCAAGAAACAAAAGAACGCTGAACACGACTGTAAATCCTGCGGCGTCAAATACGTGACAGATCAAGGCTTGGAGAAGCATAACGAAATAGCACACAATAAATAGAAAAACTGGGGCGGGGTACAAATTTAGGTACTCGAAATTCGGGCACACAGATGATTAAAGAGCAGAAGCAACATGAATTAAACCTTTGACAACAGGAACAGTAGCAGGGATTACACGAGCAATGCTGTTACCAGGAGTGTGAACTATAAAAAAGGAATCCAAGTAAGTTCACCTTTCTAGCCTCATTGCAATGAACCGATTCGAAGGGTATCCTAATCCTCTTATTCTTACTCAAACCGGCGACAGTTTGGATGTAGAGGTAGCATTAAGTTTGCTGCCAACCTTGGCTTATGGTTGCACATGATCTATTTTGTGATGTCCATTCATTAGATTAGTTCACATGCTACTTGGTAATAATACAAACAAGTCTTATGTGTATAATTCTCGTATTAATTTACGCAAAAGATTCAAGACAATTCAAGACAATGCGACACGTCAAAGAAATTAGTAAGACCCTTTTTTTGTCTTGATTACCTATGATGCCACCTCATTATCTATAGTTTCTAACACTTCTATGAATGTACATGGCTAGCACCTTACCTCATTGCCTTCTGCAGTAGACGAGTCCACGTTCCCTTTATATTCAACTATTATGTATTATCAAGTTATTACATGACCGACCTAATCTACGGGAGAGGTTATTACAGATTTAATAAGAGAAATGCCTTTTTACATCGGAATCCTTAGTAAACTAATTGGCATCAAATTTTTTCACAGCAAGCCCTTCATGTATGGTTCAGCAGACATCATAAACGTATGCAATCTGCATTGTACACATTGCTATTGGTGGTTAAACAGAAAAAATAATGAAAAGGATGGACTGAGTTCTGAATAGTGGAGAAAGATAATAAGAAATACTTTCAAGAAACATAATACTTTTGTAGTAACCCTAGTTGGTGGAGAACCAACTTAGGACTGACATTATCGAAGTCTTTTGCGAAGAAATGCCCAAACGAGTTTGTGTGGTAACGAATGCTACTTACCCCTTGAAAGGATTCAAGAATTTATACTTTTATTGGGTCTCCATTAATGGTTCCGAAAGAATTCATGACAGCATAAAAGGTAAGGGGACATATGCAAAAACCAAGCAGAATATACTAGATTATATCGATGGACCAAAGAATTGAAGCAAACCAGCATGGAAAGACATATGGATTACAATGATTATTAATTCCCAAAACTATTCATGCATAGATGATTTAGTCCATGAATGGAAAGAAGTCGTAAACAAAATCGGATTTCAATCTCATACCCCATTTTCGATGGAAGATCCATTATGGTTACCATTTGGTTCATTACGTAATAGTATAGTAGACAAACTTATCGAAGTGAAGGGAAAATTTCCAGAATTCATAATCAACATCCAAAAACAGTTAGAGTTGATGAGAGGTAATTGGGGAGGTACAGGCACCACACCTATACTGTGTCCTTCGTGTGCAATCCTATCTTGATCACTTGGGACGAGTTAAGCAGCCATGTAGTACTGGAAGCTCTGATACTAGAAATGGATTAAAGCCAATATGCGAACGTTGTGGACTTGGTTGCTACTCTGTATTAGTTGCGAACGGAATAAAGGGAAATAACTAGATAGATATAGATCGACGATTGTCGATTTAACATCACTAGTTTACTACCGCCCCAAATTCACAATGGGAACTCGCCCTAACATTCGCTATTGCAATTACATTCATAATTATCTTATGTATCTGAAGATGCCTCAACCCTCACGTTTTACAGTTAATACCAGTGGTATGTTTTTTTGTCTGGAAGAAATTCGTTCTCTAATTCCTCTAATCTATCTAGCGAACCATTAATCGCTCTAAGAACAGAAAAGGAAGAATCATCTCTAATCTTCTGTAAAAACAAAAGAACTTGATCGTTTGTTGCTCCCTGTTTGATGTCATAGTTTATTTGTCTGCAAACATTGGCTAGTTTACCATAACGTTTAAAGATCTTTTTCTCCCAAGCGGTAGCATTTGGAGAAAGTCCTGTTACAAACTTTAGAACTATTTTTTCCATATGATCAACATGCCATTGTCTTAGTGGAAAACTGTTTTGCGTCATGAAAGAATATCACACATCATATATACTATATTATATTGTTACACTAACATATATGTTAACACGGGTAGTAAGTTCTTGCGCTGACTATCTATTAAGTACTTTACCAAATTAGTCACGATGTTTCTGCTAATTAGAGTCTTAAAAGTTAATTTGAGAATCTAAGGCCCCTATCAATTACCCTGGCAAATTTCATCCATATCGAGGCTATTCGCTCACTATTTTTAGAAACATTGTCCCTAGAAACAACGTTAGACGTTAACAAACATCTCCTCTGTCGTTATCACAGCATACAGTACAGCTTCTTCCCTCTTCATCACATGTGATGTGCCATCTAACTACTTAAGGGTATGGGCCTTACGGCCAAGAACGCCCATGAATAGGATGCTACGTGGCTTATATAGATGTAGACCCATAAGATATTATTCTTATCGAATAATGATTAATTTGATATAATGATCCAACTTGAGTTTGTTACTGCTATCTAACGAGGTTTAAATGCTGTTGTATAGTAATGCTATTATAATGGATCGCATCGATTGTACATTGATTCTAATAATTGAAACGAAGGAATAATTTTTCGATAGGTAGTAAATGTGAGTGTATGTGTCATACTAAAGGCAATATTCAAGATTTTTGTGGTTATTGTGCGACTTCACATAGGGATTTAAGAAGAACACAAGCAGTAGGGATGAAAAACTAGTGATAATACTACCTCATATGAACAAAAACTAAGGAACAGTCTTGAAGACTAGCTATGTCACGTACGAAATTATAGCTTGCCAAATGAGCATTGGCAATATGACGATGATATTATTAGTTTCGAAGATATCTCGCAATGATTTTGTATCATAATGTTATGTTATATACGATCTAACCATAATCTATTTTCATTGAGCACGAAACGGAGAGACTTGAGTAGACGAAAGACATGAATTCCACAATCTGATTAGATGTAGCGACAGATCATATACATCGACACAGATATATCTCTAGTAATACCAATTCGAATAATGATTCATCGGAAAGGAACTAAAACAAAGGCATATACAGAACGGAGATCCGCAAGTAAAAAGTATACTAAGGCTGAAAGACGTAAAAGAAATAAGATAAAGCCATAG
>JAATVP010000090.1 GCA_014523625.1 Nitrososphaerales archaeon TH5896 | reverse complement strand
TAGTGCCTATCTTATTTTAATTGTCGTGATCATTTCCATGAATTGTGGGAGATAATCTGAAAATTTATCAGGCAAATTGGTATATGTTATTACGTAAGTTCTTTGAGGCCTTTCTATCCACAGTTGTAATTTGTGAAATTCTTGATGGGCAGTACTCACCATATACTCTAACACACGTGCAGTTACATTCAACTCATCAAGTTTCATGGTAGTGGAGTTTACCTGGATATCCTCTAATTCAGCTATAACCTCATTCACTGCTTGTTCTACAGATTGATTTCCTGAAGGGAATATGAACACATTTACTGACGGGGTACGAGGTTCAACTCCTGTAGATGGACCGAGGAACTCAATAATGGAACTATTCTCAGCAGCTGGAAACTCTCTCTTTTCCCACGAAGACGGATAGTTGATTTCGAAATTGGCTCCTGGATTGCTATATAGGGACATCGTCTCATTGGATTGCTGCGCAAAAACCAATGTATGATTCACTGCAGCTAGGTGAGCCACAAACAAGAGAATGCCAAGTACAGTACATAGTGTTCCTAAACTTGAGATATAAGAATAAGTAAGAGGGAAGGTTTTATCCTTCAAATTAATTATTGTCTTTAAGTTAACGTTTATTTCTGTATTACAGATATTACTCGCAAGACTTTTAATACTTAATTTCGTGTGATGAATTCTAATCAATTCGATTATAAGTAGATTCTTATAAGATTATACATCTAATTCTTGTTATCATCTTAGTCCTATTTTTTCTTCGGTCTGTATTCATGAAAAAAAATCGTAAGTTAGAACGTGTAATTTAGATTAGATTAGTACAAACCATCAACATTTGAAGTAGAGTTATTGGAATCGATTGAGTGGTCAGAAACTAAAAAGCAGTTCTAGGACACTCACATGAGTGAGAGATTAGGAATGGAACTGACGTGATTGTTCTTTCATCTTCTTAAAATTTACCATAAACATACTGACCTTCAGAATATGAACGGTCTTACATACAAAAATCAAGTTTTGAAAGCATAGCTGTAACTAGTGCTTACCACCTTACCATCGTTTACAATTAGGTATTGCTGCTCAAGGGGGCGATTTTCGAGAAAACGTGAAAGACAATCCCTTATTCCATTTGAGTATCTCGCTTGAGCTTCCAGCGTCGTTCCAGAATAATGAGGTACCATTGCATGATTAGGCATACGTCGCCAGGGATGATCCTTCGCAGCTGGCTGTGGGTACCAAACGTCACCGGCATATCCGGCTAAATGACCGACTTCCAAAGCTTCGACAAGTGCAGCGGTATCGACGATTTTTCCTCTAGCCGTGTTCACAAGGTACGCACCTTTTTTCATGCGGAAAATAAGGTTACGGTCGAACATACCATCCGTCTCAGGAGTCAATGGGGTATTGATCGTAATTACATCGGATTGTTCCACAAGCTGTTCTTTAGAGGCGAATCTAACACCAAGCACGTGTTCCTCAACAGTGCGTAAAGGAAACTGATCGTAATAGAGCATTTTTACGTTAAATGGTTTCAATCGTTCGCAAACTCTTTGTCCAATCCTACCCATCCCAAGGATTCCTACTACCTTGTCTTCTAGATCATGTGCTCTAGCTGCGATCTCTGCTATATCCCATCTTCCTTCTAAGACTTGCTTATAGGCCGGAATATAATTTCGTACCAAGGCCAAAATATGCATAACAACCTGTTCGGCTACACTTACCACATTACTACCTGTAATCTCTGCTACAGTTATTTTACGTGTTGCTGCTGCTCCTAGATCTATATGATCTGACCCTATACCGGCCGTCAGGATCAGCTTTAGATTGGGTGCTTGTGAAATTCTTTCCTTTGTAAGATAAGCAGGCCAGAAAGGAGTCGTTATTATAATATCAGTTGAAGGGAGATGTTTGTCTAATTCTGCCTCTTTGTCGGTTAATACGATAAATTCGTGTCCTTTTCCCGCAAGAAATTCCCTTAATCCGAGAGCATTTTCTGCAGAACCCAAGAGTGTTGGGGTCCTTTTAGCTATCTCTCCTCCTGAATAAAGAACGGCTACGATTTTCATAGACTTAGATTAAAAGTGCTTCTTTTAAGGTTATCGAAGCGATTAGCGAGTTAACTTGGTTAACTAAAGAATATATTTCCCTCCTCGTTACAAGCATTTCCATTGAATAGCGCAGATCTTTTAAATGGTATTCTCAAGCTGGACTCAAATATCAGATTCATAGGTTTATTGGAAAAATCGGGTCATCTCTATTCTGGTGGCCCCATAGAAGGCATTGTGCAGCATCTAACAGGTAGGAATTCTGAAGTCAGCCTTTCGCAGACGGCTCACATAGTTCAGATGAGAAAAAATTTTTCTACTGATTTGGGAGAGCTCAAGTATGTGGTGTATGCCCATGATAAAGTACTGGTATTCAGTATTCCCATTTTGGAAGATCTTATATTGGTATTTTCTACTGAGAAAGGAGTAAATGTAAATGGCATTGTAACTTCGATTACAAATTATATCAAGAGCGTTGAACCAGAACTGAAACTGGAGAAGCCAAGAAAAATGGTAGATGAAGAAAAGAGAAGGATGGTTAGAAATCTTTATGATTCTGGTATCACTGAAGACCTGATTGCTGAACAGATGGATCTAGACATTAATACTGTTAAAATTCTAGTTCAAGAGCCTATAGCATAGAATATGTTGTAGTTCTTAGCTAACTGTTACATGTTTAGCCTGAGCGAGTCTATTGCTCTAAATCAGATTATGTTAAGTGACTTCCATATTTATTATTGACATTATTTCGTTACATGACATTAACGAATCTATTCAAAGATGAGGTTTGCCATAGTATTTCTAAGCTTATTGTTAGGAATGACTGACTTGTATGATAGGATTAAAAAGCAAGATAAATTACTGGAATTTATTTATGATATACGAAGAGTCTCAATTTAACTAATCTTGTAAACATTTAAATTTAAATTCTATTACCTTCTTCCTGATGAAAATAATTGGTCCGCAAAAATTCTCTACTCTTATGTACGTAGCAAGCCTTACAATTACTTCGATAGCTTTTGGCTCACTGTTTGCAACACCGCAGATATTGTTCGCCCAAGGAGAAGCGAATGAAACATTTTTTGAAGCATCAGTAAGAGAAGCTGGTCAGACGCAGCAGCAGCAGAACCAGACAGGAGGAGCAACAGCAGCAGCAGCACCAGCACCAGCACCAGCACCTCCTAGCTCAACAGAGCAGCAAAACCAGACAGAAGCAGCCCCAGCCCCAGCCCCAGCACCTCCTAGCTCAACAGAGCAGCAAAACCAGACAGAAGCAGCACCAGCACCTCCTAGCTCAACAGAGCAGCAAAACCAGACCCAATCACAGAATCCATTCGAGCAATTGGGTCAAGCGATATCAAGGCTCTTTGGTGGGAATTAATATCCAATAGAGCCGAATGGAGCCGCTCCATAAAATTGGAGCCTTCACATTTTTTGTTTCATAAATTCTTCCGTGGATTTAGTTATTTTGTCTAAACTTATTAATGTCACATACTATCAGATGGGCATAGTATTCAGTATTAATTCAAACTTATCTCAACGCAGATATTGTTATCGTTAGCGCAATATGTTTCCTAAATTCTAAGCAAACAAAGTTAGTAGGAAATGAGTATCTAGCACCTAATATTTTCATCAATAAGCATACACCCCCTAGTACCCTTAGCATATTACCCCCTCTGGAAGATTATTGAAGATATGATCAATTAGAGAACAACAATTTAGAGTACAAATATGGCTCGCACTCAGACCAATTGCACGAATATTACAGTCTATCAGTTTCCAATAATTGGAAAATTCACTTTGTAACTTACGCGCTCTTGGGATAGACCGCAATCCTCATGTCTATTGATGCTCTTGGATAAACGTTAGATGATAATAATGCTTGCATAGGAGGAACTTAATCAAGCATGAGATAATACATGTCGATTAGACAGAACATGAACAAGTCACTATGGTCCATCTGTTCTAGATTGACTAATTAGACATATTATGCTGATAACAAATTGTTCGCTAATGCGACAGCCTTTTCTTCAACCAAAGTTATATTTTCCCATGCGTGTACAGGTTCTCCTCGAACATAGGTTCTAGTTACCAGATCCATAAAGGACTCACCTTCCAACACCTTAGAACACCACAGGCATTTCCATTTACCCATGCTTCTTTTCAAATGTTAAAGACCAACATTGTTTATTAACATATTCATGCTCACAGAGTAGGAGGGGGCAGGATTGATTACAGGTAAGAAAGAATGGAAGTATGCCATAATGCCTTATCTAAGGATTAAGGGTAGATAGCCGACCAAGCGATATTCTTTGGTGAACAACCGGTTAACCCAAAGAATAACTAAGTTCCGGAATACCTTTTATGTGAAAATGTCAACTTTACTGCGAGTTTGTCACGAACCCGCATGGTTAGGTGGGGCGATAGTCTGAAGTGGCCTTTCGCCTTGCCTCCTTGTGGATCTAATGCATGACGACTTCATTTAACTCGCTATCGATCGAATTCTGTTATGGAGTGATAAGTCTCTTCGACTTAATAACAATGCATAAAGACAAAGGCATCAGCGGAGGACAAGAGCTTATTATTTCAATGTTCCTCATAATTCTTAATACCGTCTAATTTTCGATCAACCTCATCTAATACTCTTGATAAGTGAAATAGCGTTGAAATAGTAATTGATAATAACCACAACTTATTCGAATCGCAACTAGGACCAGTCTTCAGAATACATGTTGTGTCTCCTCCAATTCTACCTTTTTATACCCATTACCAGCCCAAATCAAGGTAGGAGTAGAAATATATGTTAACCAAGTTTATGGGTTAATTTGCGGAATATATAATGCTGAAGACAATCGGAATGTATTGTTATTCTAAATGCTGGAAGTTCTTGTATTGCCACTCTTGATTCAAAAGTCTTGGGTTGTATTTGTCTATGCAATAACAATTTCTATCGAATCGATAGTCATTGAATATTTAACAACTCATTCGTCGATACAAATCTCTCCGATTCTTCTATCAGCGATAAGCATAACCTTGGGGGGTATAATGCTATTAGTGGTAACGGTCATTGTTCTTAAGAAAAGGGATGGGATTACTATCCTTTTCATGAGATCCTGGAAGAATCTTTTGTTGGCTTCTCTGTTTCTATCAATTGGGATATTTACATGGTATGATTCCATTAATAAGATCGGTGCTTCAAAAGAGCTTCTTATTGCAGGACCTTTAGAAATTGTAATAATAGTTCTTCTAGCAAGAGCCTTCTTGAGAGAGATATTGAAAAGTATTCACATCATTGGTATAGCATTGGCGTTATTCGGGTTCATTCTGGCCATTATGAGTGGCTCTAGCATCAATGGGGATAATGAAAATATAGACTTAGGTGGGTTATCAAATGCATTCACACTACAAGACACATTCAATATCACTTTTGGGGATTTGGAGGCCATACTTTCTGCATTTGGATTTGCTTTAGGTGTTCTCTTTCTAACAAAACTAGTATCAAGACATTCATCTATAGAAGTGGCAGCTTCTTCAATGCTGATCTCTGGGTTTATCCTAATTGGATTTATGCTTGTAGGAGTATTGTTGATTGAGGTGCAATACTCATCAACTGGTGGAACATCCATACTAGCTTACAATATCGAAAATAACGAGCAACTAATAATCGTCGTTGTAATCTTAATTGTATTTTCATTGCTACCATTTGTAGGATCATTGTCATATTCTACGGGCCTAAGTAGGATCGGAGCATCTCTTACAGCTACCATAGGCTCTTCGAGCATCATAATTACCCTCGTTGCCCAGCTCCTGCTGGGAGAGATAGGGTTTCCCACCAATCTACCCAATAACATGTATTTAGCTGTGTTAGGCGGCATCATAGGCTTTTTGGGTATTTACGTCATTCATATTCGCGATTACTCTTTGCATTCTGTCAAGTGATAGAAATTATAGTGGGTAGATCTGGATTTGGTGGTCTTTATTCGGGACCTGGCTAATCGATTTTATTTTACTCGAAATTCTATGGATGTATTTGGTCACATCTCTTAATGATAGATGAACCAAAGAGGCAATCGTTCTATAAGACAATCCTTGCTGGTATAATTCCAGAACCTTCAGTTCCTTTATTTTCTTCTTATCTGAAAGGGTTTGAGATCCTATCGACATTTCTTGTGTATCCTGTATAGTTATTGCGAGCACGAGATAAATAAGGCGCTACCAATTGCTACCGTCTGTTATCATTTCTCTTTCTTGAACTGTGATAATTATCATCCAAGTGTCGACTTAGGCGACGTAAAAATGGTGTTTGTATCTATTCTTGTAGATTGTGCGCGCAGAAATTGAAATTTAACTAAAAGGAATCCAGTCTCATGACTTGGAATGCATTATTTCAATGAAGACTTCCAAGTGTTTGCGCCTTTAACTAGTTAAATGCGCGACGCAACTACATATTCTCACCCTCTATCAGAATACATTCAGGGTAACCCCCTAAGGCGGACCACCCCTTTGCCCGACTGGCGCAGAACAGTGAAATGAAAGTAGGTGTCCTTGAGGTCGAGGGCGATTGAGGCCATCGTCTTGGTGGTACCACTGCCGATCTCCGCGAGGTCGAACTCGATCCCATTCGGGAGGTTGATGCGGACGCGATGCTCAGCCCCCGTCGAAGGACTTCGGATCGGACGGGCGGTCGACTCGAGCACGTCGGGGATCACGATACGTGCTTTTCGGCACTCGATATTCGCGTCAATCCCGATGTGTTTGAAAAGCGGGGGATGGACGGTGCTTGACATCATCCGATAGACCCACCAATGGGTCGCCCCCTCGTTGGTCTCGCCACCGTACAGGATGGTAGCAAGAGCGTCTCGTTGCTTACCGTCCGCCCTATCATCGATGACGGCCTGACACTCGCCGTTGCCCTCGTAGATCGGTCCCGGCCAGGCGTAGAGGAGGGCTGCGCCGAGGCCATCGAGCGCCACGTCTCCAAAGTGGCCCTTATCGATGCGAACGGCCGCGAAGCCGCGACAGTCTCCGTGCGTGGGGCGGCGTGACTCGAACTGACAAGGACAGGCGTAGTCGCAGTTGCAATTGCTGAACTCGACTCCTTCGATGTACCAGTCAACCTGTACCATGGTGCCCTCCGTCAGAACTACCTCCCGACGACATGATGATGCTCGCTGCGACAGGTTCTGCATATGTAGGTAAGTGCATGTAACATGTGATGAATCATTATACAGTATGACTTAATACGGATTCCCAATTTCAAACCATTCCTTTTAGTGGTATTGATTTTTCATAATCATAAGCTGATCCTCCTCGAAAAACTTCATAGGGAAACATTCCTAAAACTTTAAGAGGCATTTCTGCATGTTCCAGATAATGTTGCCATGTTTTTGGAAGAGGTTCCATTTGTTGAGAAGGTGCTAGAACTGGTTCCTTTACTTTCTTACCTGTAGTGGCATTAAATCTAGCGCCATGGAATGGACATGTTACAATACCGTCATTGGAAATGTTACCCATTAATACCCTTGATGATTCATAGTCATAGTGGAGATTTTTGCGCGCACAAGATAAAAAAAAGTTACGCGTCGTTTCAACAAAGGAATTAATAAAGGAAATCTAATTGGTGTGAGATATGCAATAGTCGCCGCGAATGACCATTATGCTGGTTTTGCGCCTGGAACTGTTGATATCTTTAGACAAATGTTGAATTTAGATGAAGTTAAATGGGAACATGAATATGTCTCGACTGACGATCTTGGAGAAGAAGGTGACGCAGTACGAATAAACGAGTCATTAAGACCAAACAGACAAATCATTCTGAGTTTATCTAGTGAAAAGTTTCCCCCTTGCCGTAATGTGTTTGTCTTAAATCATCTTCCAGTTTCTTAATATAGACATCTTTCTCGTACAATTCCTGTTCATATTCTAATAGTTGCAAGATGAATCGTTCGATCTGTCTATCCTCTTCTTTTGAACCTATTTTTGGTCCACATTGACAGATTCTTCATGTTTCAAACATGAGAAACCTAGGCATTCATTCTTTTCATTGAGGTATCATTTGGTATCCAGAATCAAAATCAAAATCATCTATACTCATCGCCGCAGTCCCCTATTATCTCAAACAAGTTGTTTGACTTCTTGCATACGGCATCTATAGCATCAAGATCTGACCTCCCTAGCTTTAAATTAAATACCTGTTCATTGCCGACTCTGTGGTCTACTATTCCGAGTCGAGCACCAATAATAACTCCAGCTACCGTTGGACTATCTAGTATGTATCGACTTGCTATATTTGTAATACTCACATTATATTTTTGAGCAATTGTATTCAAATTCGAAAGTAATTCTTGAAATAAATCCCATCCCCCCCATGCTTCTATCATTTGATAGTATTTTCGCAAACTTAATGTGTCTAATTCACCAATAGAGGGTTTCTTCCTTCCGAAGTAACGATCTGACATCAATCCGCCGCAGAGGCTTCCATAGGCAAGAAGACTGATGCCCTGCTTCTGACAAAAAGGTATCATTTTTACCTCAGGTCTTCGATCAATGATCGAATATTGAATCTGGTTCGACACGATTGGTAGATTGGCATCCATCATGATTTGCAATCGTTCTGTATCAAAATTTGTAAGGCCAATGTTTTTGATAATTCCATTGTCCTTGAGATCGGTTAGGTATTTGACAGCATCCATGTAATACGGATTATTATAATCCCACCAGTGAAATTGCAGTAAATCGATCGAGCTAACATTCATCCTGTTGAGTGATTTTTGTATATTTTCGATAACTGCAGAACGAGTAATTTTTTCTGGACGTGGCACCCACTTTGTCAGCGCCTGAATTTTATCAAGCTCTCCTTTTCCTCTTAATTTCAATAACCTGCGTCTGAATTCCCCGATAAGATCTTCCGCTGGCCCATATATATCAGCAAGATCCCAAGTCGTAAATCCTGAATCATGATATTTTATCATATCTTCAACTGCCTTTTCATGATCAATATACCCATGTCCGCCTGCAACCTGCCACATGCCATTGAGGATTCTGCATACTTTCAAATCAGGGTTAATGTTGTATGATGGTAGCTTGTTCATGACACATTTCTATTATCCACTATATTTTTACCCCGCGATTGGTTGAATCCACTGACCATAAAGTTAGAGAGACGGCTTCATGAACCATCGAAATAATTTCACCCCTATAATGAATAGGTGACGTTGAGAAAGAAGAATTAGAGGCGTCGTTGAATCCCTTTGAGTATGATAGAAGAAAATCCTCTTCAAATCTTTTTGAATAATATATTTATTCACGAAATCGATCGAAATATCTTGTCCTGAAAGACAAAAAATAATGCAACAAATAACTATCACCAGAACTTGCAAGAAAAGGTTAAAAACTGATATCTCTATAATGACATGTCGACTACAAAAATGCCCTGGCTAGTTACTACAAGTATCATTAACAAAAAAACTTACTTGATGACGTTTATTGCTTGGGCCATAATACTTACCGATGTAATCTTTGGCACCTTTTTTGACGTTTTGGGAAAGCCTCTTACTTCTCCTTTTGGTGTAATATTATTTATAGCAATGACTATCACTGTGTTTTTTGCAAGTCTGTATGCCCTTAGACATTATATGGTTGCATTGCGCAAAGACCTTGAGGCTCCTTCGTTTTTTAATAGACTGTACAAGGCAACACCTATTTTTCTTTATGCACTTTTAGTCGTCTTTGGAGCTATCATTGTTGAAATGGTGTTATTTTCACATTATAGCACTTACCTGCTGATTCTACTTCTCTTAATAAGTGCAGTAGCCCTCTTGTTCTTTGGTTTTCGCACTTACAAATTCTTGTCATGGTTCAATTCGAGTACCAACAAACGACACTATATCATGATATTGGCATTTGCTGTATCATCGATGCTCCTTTGCATCAGCCAGACAGTTGCTATTACACTTGATATAAAGCAATTAGTCGTTTCAAGACCACCCTCCATAGATCCAAACTAC
>JAATVP010000089.1 GCA_014523625.1 Nitrososphaerales archaeon TH5896 | reverse complement strand
ATTTAAGGCCCACCAAATAGATAGCAACCTAATCCAGTCCTGTGTTTATGTTAGTTCAAGTCTCAATACCTCTGATGAAGGGACTGGGCGAACTGAACTTAATGGAGACTTGCGATTGTAAGGATCGAATGTGAAAAGACCTTTTCGGTTTGCACGAAGCTAGTTCTTTTTCTCATAAACAGTTTAGTCTGTTGGAAAAGCGAAAAAAATTAGGCATTCACTTCTCCTTTCTGAGGCTATGATTGAAAACTGCCGATCTACTAATAAAGCAGACACGCTGAGTATGGATGTGCAACGACATTTGCAAGTAAAATCCAGTGTTAGTGTAAAACTCTTGAGTACAGCTATTATAACAATAGCTAGCATCACTACAGTAATTACATCCATGTATCTATTAGATGCACCATCACAGGTAAAACTCGTTTTTGCTCAGGGAAGCAATGATTCTTCATCGTCAATGGCACCTGTAAATGAGACTGGAGCCAACCTGACCACAACAACATCCACAGCAACAACAGTACCAATACTAACGACTCCGGGTGTGAAGGAATTCTATCTTTTTACTGCTGAAATTCCTGATGTTGATGAAGAAAAGCTGAAGGTTGCAGGAGATGCATTTTCTATTCCTACAATGATTGCAAATAAGGGTGACAACGTAACAGTTCATTTCTACAATGTAGATCCAGTTACAGATGAGAGACACTCATTTACGATTGGCGCACCCTACAATATAGATGCAGATATTGCCTTTGGAGAAAGTACTGTCGTGAGTTTTCTGGCAGACCATGAAGGTATTTTTCAATATTATTGCAAATACCATTTACCGGTAATGACAGGACAACTACAGGTGGTACCGTAGGAAGACAATAACAATGACAAAACTAATCTCTACCGCTATTTTTTTAACCCAATAATGTGAACTAATTTGGGTGCGCGCAAATGGTTTAGCAAGACGGCTGATTATTGATTTATACCAGAGTGTTTATTTTCTATTGATTCTAATTTCTAATATTCCATTCTTAAAAGTCGCCTTGGCAATCTCGAAGTCAACATTATACGGTATGTCTGAAGTATAAGCGCATCTTCTTCCTTCGTGGTCTAAATAGGATATCGTAACAGAGTTATTATCGTTATTATCGTGAATGGTAACCTTGATATCTTGTTTTCTATTGTTAATAGGAAGTTGTAATACCATTTTGATGTTCTTATCGGATACAATAACATCCTCGGAAAAGTCTTGTCCTACTTTTTCGATCTGTGACCCAATGATCTCATCAGATTCTGGTACGATTTCGACCTTCCCTTTGAATTTTCTTACCTTTGTTTTTTTGTTCGGTCTGACAACAGGATAAGAACTGTCTAGAACAATATTCACCTCTTATCTCACGACCTCACCTCTGATATCCACGTAAAACTTTGAGAACTCGGTCCATTCATTCAAGTCATCATCATCAAACACACTGTAGAGTTTCTTTGCCAAGTTATCAAACTCCCTCACTAATTCTAGTCCCATTAGATCAGGTTCGTGATCTGAACCTGATCTAATCCATCTCTCTATCTGCCTATTCCATTGGTCCGGCGTCAACAGTACTTACGTCCATGGTGGACAAAATAAAGTTTGTCGGGCGGACATGTGAGTTCATCTAGTCAAATATCAATGACCTTGTGCGTGCAAAAATAGAAATCTCTAGAATTCAAGTATGTGATTCTGAATGATCTAATAACGAAATGGCCATTTAGTTGAATTTCGTATAACAAGTGAAGCACTTAATCAAAAACACACCCAAAAGGTGGACGACAGTATCGGATCCAATATACCATGGTCGCCTGCCTTTTCGATTCAAATTTCACTTCAGGATGATAAATTTGCGCGCAGAAAATAAAGAGGATACTCAGGCGATAGTCATCGCATTTTTTACTCCTCCGCTGCCCCCCCTCATCATCAGAACCACCACCGGATTCAGATCCCTCATCGGTGGAATACGAAGATTCTTGGATCAGCGTGCGCAACACGCTTGATGCTGCCACCTCGCATAGATTTACGACTTGGCCAGCTGCTTTCATCCGTTGAACCTAACTTACTTTGATTATCAACTATCGACTGTTCCTTGCTAGCCAAAGTTCTCTTGAATGTACTGTTTGAATCTTAGAGCATCATTATCATTTATTAATACGTCATCTTTGAAAACACTCTTTCGACCCTTGAATACATCTATCTTTAGAGTAGGAACGGAAGACGTACCCATGCTTAGCTCCATTACTAACTCGGGGCCTTTGCTAAATGTCCCGCTTTCTCCCAGAGCATGAAGCATACCCTCATTATCCCTATCCTTGTAAGGTTTATCAAATATCAGATTATACCTGTTGACTCTATCTTCAATCACAAGCATCATCTTATCATTCCTTTCGTCTTTTTCAATCTTTAGTACATACCTGTCGAGGCTTTCAATTTCAAGTACCCTGCCTATCGGCACCATCTTATCATATCCCTGTCCGATTGCTTCTTCCTTTGGAGTCCATATCATTCCTTCCTTCGCAACTGTAATCCTAAACTTACCTTCAGCTCCGGTAAGTCTTAGATGTGAATCAATCGTTCGCTGTAACTCGTCTAAAGACAAGGCTTTCACAGGCCCTCTAAACCATTGATTTTTGGCCTCTTCAAAATCTTTTAACCCGCTATAATGAAGTATATAACACTCCTTGGCATTCCATCTTCTTACAATATTATATGCTTCAGTTACTGAGATCATTCCAGTTTCAGGATGATCATTATAAGTTTCTGTCCCTAAAATAGCCAAATCAGGATTCCACAATATAGTTTCGTTAACATCTGGTAGAGATAAGAAATCCCAACCCACTATTATCTTCTTTTCAAATACGTTAACCACATACATAGCAGATCCAGGTGGAGAATCCTCACCGTGATATGCTGAAACAGACATTATTGAAATTGGTCCAATTTTAAAATACTCATTAGGCTTCACTACACTGAAGTTTAGAAACCTGTATTCATCAGTAGATAATGATAATTTACTTCTCAACTGATCTTGACATTCTCGAGTGCAGTAGATGTTAATTTTCTGCACTGTCTTTGTTTGTGATATTTTTTTTACAAGATCTGATAAATCCCTAATATGATCTTCATGTGAATGAGTTATGAGTAAGGCATCAAAATTAAGTTGTGCAGATGTCGGTGGTACCTTTTGTGCATTTTGGAGCTGAGCAAATAGTGGAGCTCCGGATGTGGCGGAAGAAGAAGGATATGACTTTGATTCTAATGTCCTTATAGATAATGAATCTTCTAGTCCTAATTCAGAGATTCCTGTCTCTACACTTCTTGTTACGCCTTCACCAATATCAAAAAGTAAGTGATATGTTATTGTGTTTCCTTGATCAAAACTTTTTACAAATATGGAACAAGAAGTGTTCGCATATTTTCCTGTGCGCATAACTTCCGCAACTCTTTCTGACTTTTCTTGGGTACCTATTTTTGTGATATGTGGCAACACTCCATTTATCCTTACTATTACTTCCTTCTTTTGACTGGCGGTCGTGTCAGTTGCGGCTGTTCTGCTGCTACTTACCATAATTTATTCATATGCAAACTATGTAATAACATTTACATTCTATAATTAATATTCATAAATAATATTTCAGGCGAATATAGCTACGGACAGGACAATCTTATTGATGCTCAGTTTTTCGTAATGAGTACTAAGACGGTTATTATTCGATTCTCATCTAGAGGATGATGGATCTATATGGTCCTCTTGTTCTCTTACGAGCTTTTTCTTCCTTAGCTGCTCTTTCTAATAACATGGATTCCGCGTTGTTGTTATCAGATGCAGTAAAAGTGTATTTACCATGTACCTATCCCCAACAATACGGCCTTATCTTTGGGAGTATTCTTGTCAACGGTCCAGATGATGGACCATATACTGCTACGATCACAAGTATTACCTGATTCATTGGCCCTCATGCTACTTTACCAGCCAGGGAGAAACCTAATTGGCACTATCATAGAGAAGAATTTGCACCAGATAGAGCTGATCCAATTTTCCACAACTAAGTGAACAAAAACAAAAAGCCGAGAGACTTGAAGAGACATACGGCAATGTGATAATAACGTAAAATCCAAGCGACAAAGCTCCTGTTTACCAAACTATCCAAGCTCAGCATCCATTCATGGGTAAATACAACGGCTACACCAGAAAGAGAGACAATGACATTGCAGGGACTTCCATAGGCGCAATAAATGGAGCAATTCTCGTTAGCCATTTTCTTGAAAATGGGTATATGGTAGTATGGTAACAAGTGGCTGCACTGCATTGCACTTGTAATATTGCCTGCGGTAAAGACAGGCAGTGTCTGCTGAATCATTTATTCCTAGTCTACACACGTCATCAGCGATTAAGCATGTGAACTAGAAACGAATCGCAGCTCATTTTAATTTTTATTCAATAACTTTAAGAGTTTGATAAAGATACTACTCCTATCGATGACCACGATTGTGAGGGACATCATGAGGAAAAGGCTAGAAACTATTGAGGATTCAGCTTCTGTGCAAGACGCTGCTAAGAAATTGAAGGATAAGGAGGTCAGCTCGTTAATAGTAGTGGATATAGACGGCAAACCTCAAGGTTTAATCACTGAACGAGACATAGTTACTAAGGTATGCACTAGTGATACCTTTACGAGTACAATAACAAGTAAGCAAATAATGTCAGTGCCACTCATCACAATTGATTCAACCACTACCCCAGCTGTAGCTGCCGATATGATGTTACAGCATAATGTAAGACATTTACTCGTCATTGATAGTGATAAATTAGATTCGAAAAACTTCGTTGGTATAATTACCCCTCTTGATTTTGCAAGGTATGAAGAATTTCCAAATGACGAAGTAAATAAGGATGAAATCGACAGGATGTTACAATATTATATATGAGAATACCCCTTATGCGATACGACAAAGCCTTGTTAGACCATATCTCCTAGCAGGAAGAGGTTCAAAGAAAGTCAATAATCTTGAATAACTAAGAGAGACAATGACGTCATAGACGAGAATTTATGAATAATGAACGAAAGAGTTGATCTCTTATGTAGATGCTGTTACTGTTGCTGATACGGCCTCTTTCTCATCTTTTATTACTTTCTTCTTCATTCCGTACTTTTTCTTTTCCTCAATCTGCATATTCATTAATCTTTTTGCTATCCTTGGGTTATTCTTCTCTAACCAATTTCCAAATGATTCTTCCTCTTTTAAATTCCTCTCTAAGGCCTTAACAGTTTTTTTATCTGCTTTAAGGAGCAGATACCTTAGTAATGTTAGAAGACCAAACGTATGTAACTGATGTAGGTTCATTACCTGGTGGACTGTTCTTGTCCTCCTCCCCAGCAATGTTTTCTCTTGGTTCGGGGGGGCTTGGGTATCATGTAATTATGGGGGGGCAAAGTGGTGGTGCTGGAGGATGCTGGTAAAGAGTGATGAAGGAGTCATACTTTACTTATCGATTGTCAACATACTAGGCCTACTTATCAACAAGATTCTGCATGTCCCGTTCCATTATCTCCTCGGTTTGACTCTTATTCCTTTCCCTCAGGAGGTGCAAAAACATTGCTAGCAGGTGAAAATATATTTGAAAAACAGAAGAACTTGTATCCTTTCTTATTATGAGGGTTTGAAAATTGTATACTATTTTCTAAAAGGCTATAAATGAAAGACTATAGATAGATGAATGTATCGTTTCTTCTTCACTCAGCTCGTTTAATATATTATTTTAATAACAGTAACACATATTTAACAGCACTACAGTGCAATTCAGTGCACTCATAAGTACATTAATAAATAATGATAACCCATTTTGGCTTAACTCAGTTTTCCAAAACTGAATAATTTCACTAAGAGGTTGGTTGTTGATACCCTCCAATTCCGGTATATCTTTTATATTAGATATTTCTATAAAAAGACTAATGCACAAAAGACTATTGCACAAGGACCAAATACGCGCCATTGCTGCAGTATCGTTAATTTCTGCAACACTCCTTTCAGTGGGGTTTGCAACAACAGTGAATGTCACTGCTCAGCCTGGAAGTATGGCTACTTTGCAGAACATACCTGCCACTTACGCAGTAAGCATCGTGCCAGGTGCAGCTCAAAGAGAAAGTCCTTACCATTACTTCCCTCCAGCTATTGCTGTCCCAATACATTCTACGGTTGCATGGTTCAACAATGATTTCGGCCAGCCACACACAGTAACTAGCGGAATTCCAGGAGGCTCCGATGTTGGCACAATGTTTAACTCTGGTTTAATGCCAGCAACTGCGAATTCCTTCTTTCAATACAGGTTTGACAGCCCTGGTGATTTTGCATACCATTGTATAATTCACCCATGGCGAGTGGCAGCAGTCTCTGTAAGTGAAGCGTTGGAAAGAGGTGTTAATTTTGAATTAACATCTGGAACAGGACCAGTTTGGAATTTCTCTAAGGATTTCAGAACACTGCTTAACTTCGAACCACGGACAGTGCCACTGGATAGTACAAGTCCGCTTGCTTACAATATCACTATCTTCAAGGATGGAACGGCTCCTGAAAATCAGGTATTTTCAGACACCTTCGTTACGGCCGGTGAACAGCTTCCCATTGAACTAGTAAGAGGGGGTAACGAAACAATAACTTATGGACCTGACTTTAGTACTACTGGAGCGTATCATATTCAAGGACCAATCTTCAGCGAGAACGCCAATTATACGATCAGATCAGAAATATCCGCGATTAATGGCAGGCCGCCAGACACTCCAATAGCAGACGATTTCAGCTTGCAGACGATAGCTTGACATACGATTTAGCTGAACTGAAAACAAACGACGGATGACGAAACAAAGTGCAATACTAGTAAGCTTCCTTACTTTTTTTATTTTCCCCGCATGCCAAAGATGCAGATAGAAGGAAGAAACTATTGAAGACATCCGCACAGCGACTTATAGAAAACAGAATCGATGGAAAAACAACCACCCGGAAGAATATAATCAAATGGTTAATAGCATTGTATCAGACTAGTAACACTATTTCACGAATGAACTAGATAAAAATCACAAGATTAACAACAATTTTTAGTGTATGACGTTTTCTAGACACTAGTTATTAGGTACACCAGCATATCTTTAGTGATGCAACTATCACTAGCATGTCTGTCTGAAAGGCATGAACAATGCTCTCTTAATCTTGCTGATTGTCAATGTAATTGTCATACGATCAAATCAAAAGGGATGGTCAAAGTAGTTAGAAATGACTTGTCATAGTTGGAAAGTCTTCTCCCACAAACAAATAGAATTAAGATAGCAAACACTGCAATCACTCCTATTATCTCAAATGTAACTCGTTTAGCATCTGTTAATTTGGATTTTGAGATAGTAGCATTTCTTATCATCCATAGTTGCACTTTTCGACATATACTAAAGATTAGTTACAATAGCATTGCATACAAAAGTAACAGCCAAGACGTCAGAGGGCTTATTCATTTACTCTTTAACCCTGTTCCAATATTTCCCACCAGGATCTTACAGTATTCCTTTGAACCAGGTCAAGATACATATTCTTAATCTCTTCATTGGTTAGCATATGGTTAACTAATTCTTGGTGATTTAATATCTTCTGGGTTATCTTTTCAGTTGTTAAACTAGAAGTATTGGGATAAAGTACTTCTAGGCCTCTAACATATCGAATTACATTATATTTCTTTAGTTGGTCAAAATTAAATGGATAACTGGTATATGGACTAATTGAACCAAGTCCATGAATATAGGTATATGGGAATAGTATCAACGATAGCAAAAAAGAGAGAAAGTGATTCAATGAATCTTATTCTTTAGGAGCTATCATAAAATCATTTGCTTCCAGCTTTACTCTTAGCGTTGCATACCATCGCTATTACTATAAAATCTATCTTCCAAAAGATTAAAAAGGTTAAGAGCAAACAATTCTGTCAGTATAAGCCTTTCCTAACATAAGGGACGCCAGGTGAGAATGCAATTGGGTCCATTTTCCCTATAGTCATTGCCACTAATGTACCTTCTCCTTCTAGTAGTGATTCTTCTATCGTTGCTGCGGTAATTACCATTACAGAGAATGCTGAGAGAAATACTGTATTAAAACTAAAAATGACAAACATAACTCGAGACGCGGTGAATTAATCCAATTCTTAGTCTACATGTCTCATCTGGATGGGATATAAGCGATACATTGCTAGAGTTTAGTCATAGGGTAGTAGCATTCATTCTTTCTGTATAACCTCGTTATATATCAAGGGGAATAAGACGGTCGTTCTCAGAGATCTGATACCAAGTTCACCTCGTTACCGCCACTCTTATTTCTGATTTTTATACAGCATTTGTTCTTTCCCTCTGGTCAACTTATTATTAAAGCTGATTAAGAAATAACACATACAATGAAATTTCCTCGACATCTTGTTGCGGGTACAATAAATTGGGACACCCTAATCTTCGCTCCCAAACTGCCACAGGCAGGAGAGGAGGTTCATATAAAGAGGATGTTAGAGGTACCGGGAGGAAAGGGTGCCAATGTTGCAATAGCTTCTTCTAGAATACTCGGAAAGAGTGATGTTGCCATTATCGGAGCGTTGGGAAAGGATGATATTGGAAAAAAACAAGTTAACATCCTTAAAGGCGAAGGTGTCAACACTGATCTAATTTATCTTGTCGAAAATAACGTCCCTTCCGGTCGTGCTGTTGTAGTAGTCGACTCTTATGGGAATAATGTCATATTCACATACAGGGAAGCGAACAATTTTCTCGATAAAAAGGTCGGGTCTTGTAATGGGGATATTATGAAATACATTAATAATTCAATTATAATTACAGTCACTGATCCACCGCTTAAAGTTGCAGAAAAAATTCTTTCGGTCGCTTTTTCAACTGCAGTGACCCAAAAAAGGACCACGATATGGGCTCCAGGACTTTTGACCACTAGAGGAGTGAAGGGGATAAGAACTGCACTTAGGAACACTAACTATCTCATACTTAATCAACCAGAATTCAAGTCATTGACAGGCAGTCATGACGTTGACATTCTTTCAAAACAGAGGATTTTTCTAAAGAATAATGAGGAATTAAAAGTAATAATTACGTTAGGACAGCATGGATGCATTCTGATTGACAAAAAAATAGCCGTTTCAATACCAACTGTCAAATTGAGTGCTATTAATGGTGTCCGCTGCAGGACCAAAATAATGAATACAGCTGGTTCTGGGGACGCATTTATTGGAACGTTTGCTGCAATGAAAATATTGGGAAATCCTGACATCGAGTCATTGATCTTCGCTAATCTGTCAGGAACGATAAAGGCAACGAGAGAAACTATTAGAGCGAGTCCTACTCTGGAAGAACTAATCGCATATAGGAAGAAAAATCCGGAAATTAAACCTAGAGTTCTACGACAAAGGTAACTAAAAAAGTCCAGTTATCATTGAGTAGTGAAGAATCCTATTTGAGATTATATTGTTGCCGGCCCAAGGATGCGTGAACCATTTTCGACGGATAACTGGGCTCATAATTGACGAATCAACCTAACGGAAGATCCGGTTTTATTAATACGTTGATCATCAAATTTCCGGGAGGGGGGACAGTTCTAGCAATTACTTATATCCCGGTAGTAACCCTTGATTGAAATGATACAGGGAGTTGAGTGTTACCTCTGATCTGATAAAAGACCATCTCTTCGTTAGAAGGGCTTGGAGTCGTTATACAGAGATGTTCAGACAAACTCATGCAAATGAGGAGGTACCGCTTGAGGATATCGACGTTGCTTATGTGATTATGTAGGAGGAGGGGAGTTTGTTGATGTAATTCATCATGGCAAAGAGGAAAAAGCTTACTTTCCAGGGGAAAGAGGAAAAAGCTTCTCCGAAGATATTAGAAAGTTTCTGATTGAGCATGAACTCGGAAGGAGGATTGCTAGATTGCCAGAAGTATAACTTTGACCATGGAAGCCTAACACATCATCTATTTCTAGAAGTTATGTCTATTCGGTTCAATGACGATATATATGCTTCAGTTTACTCCCTATTGAATTGCATGCGGGATTCGCAAGAAGAAGACCAATAGCAGCTGCACAGTACTGCAGTGCAGACGCCAGGCCTAAGTAAGACAATGCAGTATATACTACTGAGGAGAGATGCGAAAAGATGGCAATGTTAGTACAAGAATTAACACAGCGATACAACAAATTCACTGAAAAAGTCATAGAATTCGTAACTGTCGCTACAGCATTGGCAATGATGGCATTCGCAGCATGGCAGCTCTGGATGCAATATTTCGTAACCCAAGGAGGCGGCAAGTAGAATATGGCCGCCCCACTATCTGCTTATGTAACAACATAGCATATGCAACGATTACAACGACTATGACTATTTTAAGAAAACAACTGAATCAGAAACAGAAACGGATTTAATGTTAGTATGCTGCGATTAGAACAAAGAATTCTTCCAGAATTCATAAGAATAGAAAAGAGTTTAATCTATAGTATGATCGGATCAGAACGAAACTCGATTTTCCGAGCTT
>JAATVP010000088.1 GCA_014523625.1 Nitrososphaerales archaeon TH5896 | reverse complement strand
TAGACATAGGATTCGGATATTTGAAGATAACGCAGGAGAAACCAAAAGAATCTTGTTTCTAACTATTACCTTACTATCTGTTGTTGCAGTCCGTAGGCTGGGTCCTTATCAGTCCTCTGCATTTCCACAAAGGTTTCAGTATTTTGAATTCCTTCAATTTTCCCTATCAGCTCTATTACAACATTATGCAATTCCTCCAAGGTTCTGGCATTCACTGTCACAACCATATCAAATCTTCCAGTAACCTCAGAAATTGATCTTATCTCCGGAATTTTCAGAAGCTCTGCATGAATCCTCTCTTTTTGCTTAGGATCTCTGTTTATCCCAACAATGGCTCTTACACTAATTCCCAGCATACCTTCGTTTATAATAACTGTAAATTTCTGAATGAGATCGCGTTTGGACAAACGCTTAATCCTGCTATATAAGACGGAAGCATTTACATCCAATTTCTTACTAAGGCGAGGAACCGAAATGCTAGCGTCGCGTGTGAGCTCCGTCAAAATCTTCATATCCAAGTCGTCGAATCTTTGCACGTTTTACAAACATACTGCAGGTGATCTGATTAATAAATGTAGTTTCTTCGAATATTTCATACTAAAGATTGAAACCTGGCCAAGTTGTTAAATATCTTGATTTTCTATGATTCCCCTAACAAAAACCAAGATCAAAAACTATAATTTTAGCGGGTGTTTTTGTATAGATATTGTTTGGGCGTGGGCGCATAAAGCGTGGAGATTATGTTTTTGCAGCACAGAACGAAAATGACTACCGTATTTTAGTCATAGGAAGAGTCCACGAAGTGAACGGGAGAAAGCTATCGGTCCTTGGTTCATTTATTCGTCCAGTCGGTCTGATGGAGAGAGTAAAATCTGGGATAGTGCAAGGTAGGCCTGCTCAGGTACTTCATGATCCAGACCCAAATAACTGTATATTTATACTCATCGACCGGGTGGAAAGTGGTGCGTTCAGCGACGAAATTGATTTAGATAGCACTAAGACTACTTGGATAAACGAAAAAAGATACTTTGTACTAGATGGTTGGATACGCGAGAATCTTCCAGACCTATTCTCACATATATTCAGAGCGTCAACGGAAGAGGAAAGGCAATATGCTAGGACGGTCCTGTTAGAAAAAATGAATTCTCTCTATGAAAGAGACTTGAAGGAACATGTTTATGCTGTCGCGAGGAGCACACGAATTCTTTAGGGCTATTGAAAGTTTTATATTATGGTCAAGCATAGACCAAATTCTACTATGGAATATATGTATGCGGCTTTATTGTTACACAAACTGAAACAGGATATAAATGAGGATAATGTAAGGAACGTCATAAAGGCTACTGGAGTAGCTCCAGATGATGTGCGAATTAAGTCTCTTGTTACTGCATTGAGTGAGGTAAATATTGAAGAAGCCTTAAAGAGCACTCCTGTTTCCATGCCCGGTCCTGTAACATCACCGGCTGCGACCTCGCCTCAGCCTGCTGAATCAAAGGAGGAGGAAAAGAAGGAGGAAAAGAAGGAGGAAGAAGCGTTGGAAGGATTATCTGCACTTTTTGGATAAACTGACCGACTGAATCGACGTAATCTTTAATTTTTATTTTTATTTTTATTTTTGATTGGTGCGTCTAGGGAACTCTAGAATTAGAATATTAAATTAGGCTACGCATAGCCCTTTTCTTTAACGAGGTTCGAAACACTTAGGGATTGAGCATAGGCATTCAATAGAATTGGTTTGATAGTGTCCTTCGTTAGATATCCAGCAGATATTGATAAATTCAAAGCTTCTTGTCCCGCTTGAAGTATCAATGGCCTTACTGTTTCTGGGGTAAGATAACCGCATAAAATGGCCAGATTCAGGCCCTCAGAAGCTCCTTTTGCCATTTCCTTAACATAGGCATTCAAATCAATCTTTAGATCCTCGTCAGTAAAAAGTAGACCATCTGCGAGAGCGCAACTTACTGAGATGCCTGCTTCAATAGGTTTTACGTCCAATTTGCTCAAAAGAGAAGCTAATTTTTGAGATATTTGGTCACCTGGCTTAGCAACACGAGTATCCTTTACCACCCAAATACTCCCTTGGTCAATTTTGGTTGGAACATTAGCTTCTTTGAACTCTGAAAGGACTGGTCCGGGGGTAATACCAGTGTTTCCAGCGGGAACAATGATTTCAGTTGGGGCAATATCTCCGCCTTTTGCAGGTAGAAATATTTTACTTTTATCAAAAATAAGATTGAGACGGAAAGGATTGGTATTAGTAAACAGAAGCAGACATTGTCCTTCTAGTTTATTGCTGAACTCGGATAGCCGCGGAATATTGTCGATCTTTTCAAATGCTCTCTGTACTACTTTGTTCTTAACAACCCTGAACTTCATTTCGGCACGAAATTTTTTCCTAAGCTGCATTAGTTGACTTGCTCTAACTTTATTGAGATTAGAAATGGCCAAGGCATTGTATTCCTTTGGGAATTTCATCATTTCCTGATACATAAGCCTCTTTTTCTTGGGGTAACTCTTTCTACCGCCACTCATAATACTAGATCCGGACATGTTTATTATCCCGCACTTTCCCCTTTAGAAGCGCCCGTTTTTGCCGGTTTACTCATTGTGAATTTGAAAACGGCGCCACGTATGTTCTTCTCTCCCTGAGGGAGTTTCTTTTCAAGTGCTGAAACTACAGCACTTGCATTGTTAACCAATGAGGAATCGTCCATATTCTCATCTCCAACTTTAGCAGAAACACTCAATTGATTCTTAATTCTCAGTCTAATTGAGCCTTGAAAGCGACTAACAATCGATTCGAGAGGGGCACCGTACGGCAACGGAGTGGGCATCTTGCCTTTCGGGCCTAAAAACTGTCCAATAGACCTACCTACTGACGACATTAAAGAGGTATCGGACAGGAAAAAGTCATGCTTTCTTACTAATTTTCTTGCCTCTCTTTTGTTAGTTCCCAATCGGTCGAGCTCTTGAGGTTCTAAGATCGTCGCAATGCCCACTTTCCTGGCTCTCATTGCCAAGTCTCCAGAGCCAATTAGGCAAATCGCGGATTCATCATTTGATTTATGTGGTAAACTTACTACTTCGTTTAGACTAAAACCCTTTTTAACATCAATATCCTTCAAAATAAGCGTCAATTCAGCAGACTGGATGAAGTGTCGCTTATCCAAGCCATCCCTAGCTTGTTTTATCAACCCTTGCAGATGCTTATCAGTTACCAAATAGGTCAGCAACATTTGTAGGAAGCCTACTTAAAATTGTTTATAATGCCGAGCGAAGGCATCCCAGTGTTCTTTAGAATCAAAGTTCTAGCGGGCCCGGAGGGCTTCGATCCCTCGACTTCCGGCTTTCTTCACTGGGAATAGAAGGCAGGCGCTCTATCCAAGCTGAGCTACGAGCCCAACGTAAACGAATCCCTCGCGTACATACCAAGTGGTATTCTTCTACTTTGTAATTTCCAAGGTCCATTCCTTATTAAATTCTTAGTTTTTGTAAGGAAGGAATCTTACCCGTTCATCAAATTTCAATAGCTACAAATTCGGGCAGAAACTATAGTAAGACAGGATATGGCGTCAGAGGAAGAATTGGGAGACGAAAAGCGGCATGGCCATGAAAATGATGAGCTCGCAAAAAGTATGCTAGGAATTTGGGAGGAAATTTTTAAACTACCAACAATAGGTCCGTTATTTTCTTACTTTGGTAATATCAAGGATGAGAACGCTCAGGTTGCTAGCTTGGCGGAGACAATAATGAAATCTCAGATTACTCTGGGTGACTATTGGAAACAGGTAAATCAGGCATATGTAAATGCGGTTTTAAGAATAAATGAGAAGAGCTCATCTTCACTTCTGGATATTAAAACCAAAAAGGATCTAGACGACTACAGAAAACTTATGATAGATTCCTTTGAGGAAGAATTTACTCGGTTATTTAATTCTAGAGGATTTGCTCTAACTTATCGAGAATTATTGGACAAACAAATGGACATACTAAGGCAAATCCAAGCCTCATCTCAAAGAACACTAGGGATACTAAATCTTCCCACAAGAAAGGAATTGGATATGATTTCAAAAGATCTTCACGAATTGCGTAAATCTGTGATGGATTTGAATGAAAGGTTGGAATCAACAGTTGGCAAAATACAGAGCTAGTTGTACCATGTGATAAATTTAGTGTCTATGACGGGGATTGGCGGGAGCCAATATGGTAGAAATGTCAGCTCTGGAGCAAACTGAGAGAGATCCTTGCTTCCGGGATTGGAAGAATGAGAGTTTATGGACATCACAGTTGTCAAAGTTACTCGGTGCCTTTCTTTCTTCTCATTATGGGTGTCACAATCACCTGTACCAGATCGCCTTCTTCTATGTTTAGGGCAATCCTTTCAGCCTCAGGAATTGAGATCCTACCACCGCTCTGAACAGTAGTTTTGAACATTGCATTAAAATGCAAAGCATTCTGCATAGTTGAGATATAACTAAGCATCGCATCCTGTTGAACTGAGGTTAATTTCTTCATAAATTCACGTTGCGCTTCATTTCCCTGTTCAACTGCTTTTCTTAAGGCATCGAAGGAGCTATTATCATTTTCAGTCATTGATAAGGATCAATTCGGTACATTTATTTAATATTATCACCGAGCGCGTCAAAAAAGACCTATTGTAAAAAATCTAGGACTAATTTTGTGAACTCCTTAGGGTTTTCAATGGGTGGAGTGTGTCCGCACCCCTTTATAACTTTAGTAGTACAGCCTGGGATATCACCATAGGCAGCCGAATACTGGAAGGGAATCATTTGATCGTGCTCCCCCCAGATACATAGTGTTGGAATATTTATTTTTGACAATCGGCCAACAAGGTTGGGAGAATCTCTAATCCCCAACAGGGTCGACATGAACGCGTACTTTGCATTAGGGAGTCTCATTCGGTTAATGAAATCGCGTATTGTTGACTCCGGTACGACTTCGGAGTTGTAACTCATATGTGAAAAGGCCTTTGCAACATTTTCGTATGTGGGGTAGAGCGCGGCCATGATATATTCATCAAGGGTTTGAGTCGACGTTCTCATAGTCCCTGCTGGGGAAACGAGAACTAGTTTATTTACCTGGTTGGGAAATTTCATAGCGAATTCTGTGGCTAGAAAACCTCCAAATGACCAGCCAATAAAAGTGGCTTGCTTGATGGAAAGGGCCTTCATGAATCTATTGAGGAACTCGACAAAGAAATCCATCGTATATTCTACGGTCGGTTTATCGCTATATCCAAAACCAATTATATCAGGAATTATTACCTCAAATTTCTTCGATAAACCAGGAATAACAGGTACCCACCTCTCTGCTGAGGCGCCTATTCCATGCAACAAGATCAGTATTCTCGTACTCTTTAGATTGAAGTTAAGACCTGATAAATATCGTATAGTATATTCATCCATGTGAACGAGATTCATTGAAATGTCCTGCCTCACAATCGATTATACATGCTCTAGAATCACGAGCCCTAATTTAATATCTTGTACTTAGCACTACTCTCTAGTCAAAATCAATTATCTAGTAAAGAAAATATTTCGAATAATTTCAATAACCTAAAAATGAACTCTACTCGCAATCCAATCTCAATTGAATTAACGGAGGAGCAGGCGACTTCAGGCCAGGATATACATGGAACTATTAATCTATCTTACGCTTCGAGATATGATACTATTGTTATAAATTCACAAATAGAAGATTCTAGCGGTAGCTTTGAATTTGTAGAACTCAATGGAAGAAAGATAGACTATCCGTATCCAAGGCTTTCAATATTTGAAAAAGATATCTCTGGTCTGAAAAAGATAACCTTTACAGCGAGAACTAATCATACCCCCCGCGATGCTTCCGCTAAGGTCAAGTTTAGGGTGTCCATAATCCAAGAACATAAAGAAATAGCTAGCGATATTTCCTACCTTATTCTTGACAAATAATACTTGAATCCAACGTGTAGTTCGTTCGTTTTTGTTTTAATTTAGCGTATTCTGATTTCTATGATTATCAGAATCTTCCCTCAGCCACGGTAACCTTTCCTGTCATCCATGGATGAGGCTCACAATGATATGGATACTCGCCTACCTCGGTAAAGGTAAACTCATATTTTTCATTGGCAGGAATAAGGCCAATGGTGTCCATGCTATTAAATGCCCCGTTGACAGGATCTTCGTATGCCGTATCAGAAGTTACAGTATGAGGTACTGAATCGTCATTTGTCCAAATGAACTTGTTGGATAAACCCAATGCCCCCTCCACCTCCTTCGGGACAAAGTTTTCGGTCTGTGATGGTTGTGCAGAACCAACTGCTATGGCTACTTCTACTGACTCTGCCGGGTTGAGAACCTCTTCAGGAACTACGGGAGTTGCAGTTGCTTGCGGGATATATACAAATTGATAGTACGCCGCGCTAATGGCGACAGAAACAATGAAGGCCATAATGCTAATCCCTGCCACATTATTAGTCATCTACCTGCGCTTTGTATGAGAGAGATGTATTTCACATATAAAGTTTTTTTAGTGTTGAATTTGATTAACTAATGCGTCGTCCATTTCTGGCTTTATCGAAATTGTCTGCTTTAGTAGAAGAATTGGAATCTTGGGAAATTCCCACTTGTTTTGAAACGCTACTGCTGGAATTTCCGTCTGTTCTCAGTGAGGAAGATTTAGTCTTTTGAGATGAGCCAATTGAAGGTTGAGTTTTTTGCACTTGTTGAGGAATTGGAGGTTTTGCAACACTAGGCTCCGCGGTATAGGAAACATAAGAAGTTTGAGGAAGCGGCGAAGGAGCTTTAGGCTGAATAACAGGTTTAGGTGGCAGAGGTGGAGGAGCTTTCTCCATAGCGCGACCATGTCTATAGATATGGAACATACCCGCAAATACCAGCATCATCAATCCTATAACGAACAACGAAAAGTTGTTCATTCCACTAATCACTGCGTAGTATGCAGAGATATTGAGATATATTTGGAAGATGAGCAAGCCAATGAAGATTATATATACCCATTTTGCTGGAAGGTTGATCGGACCTTTTCCCGTAGCTTTCTTTGGCTGCGCCTTTGCCTTTGACTCTGCATTTTTGGCTAGCTTTATCATCATATATGTGAAACCGAATGAAAGCGGAACCAATAAGACCATTACAACATAAAAGAAAATTGGGTCAATTACGAGTCGTTCAAGTAGTGATTTCTGAATATCAGGATCTATGTAGAAACCCCAATAGGTTGTAACAATTATTTGGGCTAAACTTGTGATACCAACTGCAGTAATGATCGGTCGGTCCTTCCATGAGAACTTCTTGTATCGATCTACAAAGGGTACTATTAGCAATGCAAATATGAAGAGTCCAGGCCAGAGGACACCCGTCACGAACTTGTCGTACATCGTTCTCAAGAAAGCGTACAGACCTGTAAGGTACCATTCTGGAACCGTGATCCCCGGCGGTACGTTAGGATCAAATTTCAATCCCATATCCACAGGGAATACTCCTCCCGTAATCATTATTGCCCCTGTAAAAGCCATTACCATAGGAACGTCAAAAACCAAGAACCTTGGAAAGTGAACGACCATGAGACCAAGCATAGCGATTGGCAGCCAGAAGACGTGGAATGCGTAAAATCTCAAGATAAAGTCGGAAAAGCCTCCTCCAAAGAACGCTTCTCTCATATCAGGTCCCAATACAGGGATTGAATTGGTTAATGACGCTGCAATAGAGATAGCGAGTTCAGCACGTTCACTGAATATAATGTCATAACCTGTGAAGGCCTCGAGTATTGTAAGGACTCCTAAGATGATTCCAGTTACCCAAAGGATTTCATTTCGAATCTTGTAGCGGCCACTGAAATATTGGTAATACATATGAAGCAATGCCACCATCACCATCGCGTTAGAAGCGTGATAATGAATATTACGTAGATGGAACCCAAACGGAATGGTATCATTAATATTTTCAACACTGTCCCAAGCCCTATCCAGGATAGGTTCGTACCATAGCATCAAAAGCGCGCCGGTTATACCTAGAATTATGAAAATTACAAATGTTAACATCCCTAGAAATCCAAGGGGACTGACGAAGCGTGAGGGAATTGTGAATTTCATTCCCATGAATATGGTTCGGTCTACCCCTTCGTAGACCCACTTACAGAACTGTGCTAAACTATTTTCACTCTTTAAGGTAGCGCCCAAATCCCACTACTCCATTACCATTTGGACTCCAGTTAGGAGGTTTAATCCAAACTGCGCCGTTTTGATCTGCTTCCAAATCTAGCATTGGTAAAACATTTGAGGGAGGCGATTGAAGCGATGCCGGTCCAGCAAATGCCATCCCAGTTAATGGGTCATACAAGCTGCCATGGCAAGGGCATTCTCCCCTTTTTCTTCCGGGTTCAGGCCAGTACTTCCATAAGCACCACAAATGCAAACATACCATACTATACATTCTAAAAGATGAAACACCATTATTACTTCCCCCAAGTTCCTCAGGTAAACGAATGAACTGCCATGTTCTAAATGCTTCTTTGTTTAAAGCAGGATCATCTGTCTTGGGATATATCACGGCTTCAGCATGGTTCACGGGGAAGGAGTTAATGTTAGCTTGAGAACCATCGGGCAATTCAACCTTAGCCCTCTCGGATACTTGCCCGGCAGGATTGGGTAAAAACTTCCCCCAATCTACAAATGGTATAAATGTTAAAACAGTACCAGCAGCAGCCATTAATTTCAAGAAATCACGCCTTGAAACCTTACCTCCCACATTTGGAGGGGTCTGCTGTGACATCATTACAGAACTCAAGAACCGCATCTATAAACTTTTGGCCTGATTAGATTGCAGAATTTTCCATCTCGAAATTCAATCCATGCGCTGAAGTTCTTCATAATTTTGTCGTACTGTTAACTTAGCCGCACGCGAATGATGCCGTTTAGATAATCAATTTCTTGCAATTGATATTTTGAGACGTCTTCTGGCAGTTTAGCAAGTATCTGTGAAATTTTGGATTTGTTATCGGTTATCCTTACTAACCTGTTCTGAGGTTCGAAATTCACAGTTATGTCAGAGAGGCCTGAAATACCTTTAACATGCGCTAGTATTTCAAAATAGTCTTGACCTTTGATAATATCTGGTTCTCCTTTAACCAACTCACCTTCAGGTGATTTGAATGCTATTTTCTTGATTGGAGGGGAACGAATATTTCCTACTGGTAAATCCCTGTTACCTGTCAATAACTTCCAGGCATAAGCTGTACCCAATCCTGCCACGAAGCCTCCTATATGTGCAAAATATGCTACACCTCCAGATTGTGGGAATATAAAACCGAAGACTAATTGCATAATAAACCATATTGGCAAGAATGCAATTGCTGGAATCCTAATAGTTGTGATAAAGAAGGCAAATACTATGGTGAATATTTTCGCTCTAGGAAACATCACTAAATAAGCTCCCAATACTCCTGATATTGCACCCGATGCTCCAACAGCCGGAATCAAAGAATTAGTATCATCCGTTGCGATCAAACTGTGGGAATAGGCTGCTACTATCCCCCACAATAGGTATATTAGAAGGTATTTCAGATGACCAAATCTGTCTTCTATATTATCCCCAAAAACGAACAGAAAAACCATATTGCCCGCTATGTGTGCAAATCCACCATGCATGAACATTGAAGTAATGATGGATACTACATCTCCAGAGAGTACGAACCGAGGAATAGAACCATAGGTATAAAATAATTCTTGTGTAGTGATAGGATCTGCAAAGTTACTCGTAAACGACAATTCCCAAATAAATATCACGACGTTAACAAAAATCAGACCGTAATTGGCATAGGGTCTTCCATGAAGTCTTTGGGTATCATCGTGGATTGGAAACATAAGGAGCTTATTTTGATCTAGTTGAAACCTAGGGATCGGATAAATTCGTATACTTAAAATCCACCAAATGGATTTGCGTTAGGAGTAAAGTCCTCGTTCTCAGAATGTGCTTTTCGAGAATGCCTCTTCAACCGCTCTTTATCATCGAATTTCATGTCACAGTACTTACATTTGAATTCGTTCAAACCTTCTTCACTCTTCTTTCTGAACAAAATCATATGATCGATCGATATTAAACAATACAATACAACTTCATTAACCTTATGTAGTCTATGCTCTTTGGAAACATCGGATGACGCCTACTAAGCTTGTTAGTCAAATCGTTGGTACCTGCAATACATTGACCCTAATTACTTGGCTGCTCTAATCCATCACTATCATTGTTAATGTGGACTTGACCCCATTGAGTTTTCTCAGCTTCCACGTTATAGTTTCTTTGACCTTCTCCATTGTGTCAGCTTCGACTTGTGCCACGATATCATAGACCCCATAAACCTGGTAAACCTCTCTTACACCTTCAAGTTTATTGAGCTCGGTAACGATAGAGTCTTCACTTCCTAGTTCTGCATTCATCAGTACAAAGGCC
>JAATVP010000087.1 GCA_014523625.1 Nitrososphaerales archaeon TH5896 | reverse complement strand
GACTCTGATGGAAACGGATGTGTTTGTGCACGATCGTTCATTGCTATAGAGTATTTTTAGCAACTTTCGAGTAGCTTACTCAACACAGCTTTATCTTTATCAGTCGGAAGCTTATCTATGAATCCGCGCCAGCTGTCGATTTCTCTTGTTAGAACATCTTCATCTGGAAATAGACTCATTGGTACACTCCAATTCTACAACTCCGTCTTTGCCGATTGGATGTCTTTCTCACGTTGCTGATATAACTCATTCCACCAATGGAAAGCTTTCTTCTTTTCAAATCCATATACCGACCGACTAAATTCAAATACTGATAATACTGCTTCCGCTGAGTCGAGTAACATTTCAAGATATTTCTCTTTGTCATAAGTCTTTGAAGAGATCAGTCTGGTTGGGGTTATTCGTTGGAGCGGATCAGCATGGTTTGAGTCTGTGAGTATATACTGAATATTATCTCCCCGACTTGCAATCACTCCAGAAATATTTAATCTAATTGCCGCGGCTACATGCGGGAACAGACTTCTGTACTTCTCGATATTCTGTCGTAGTAACTTGCAGATAACTAAATCTGTTACCTGGACTTCACCATTCATGAGTCTGTCAATACTTTCAGTGATATACTTGAGAGCGTTCTCATACCCAATAGTTAGAACCTCTTCAGACGTTTTACATTCAAATAGCTTCGAGAGCAATGTTCTTTGAAATTCTTTTATGAAAGCCGGTGCATCGTGTCTTCGTGTATCTATTCCACGAGTAATCAACTGGTTTTCGTATGTAAGTCCAAAATAGTGCTTACGAGCTTCCATTTTATCATCTGCTTCTATGTATAGTAGTACTAAAAATTTGTAATGAAATTCTAGAGTCATCTCTAACCCAGTTTCTTTGATAAGTTCATTCATTATCATTTCAAAGTCATTTCGTGTTGCATCTTTTCTCTTCAGAAAGACTGCATCAGTATCTGCATAAATCAACTCAAAGCCAGCTTTCTGCACAATGTCTTTTGTCTTTAGTAATACCTGTCTTGAAAGTTTGTTTATCTCTTCGAAGATGCGCACATTGCTATATCTATTCCATATCGAGCCGGAAGTGCCATACAGACAGACAAGGATTTGCTTCAGTATATTTAATCGGCTTTCGCAGTAAGAGTATAGAATACTGTCTGGCTGTTGAGTCTTCAGAAGTTGTTTTAAGTAAACACGTCTTGATACAAGGTTTTGTACAATAGATGGAAGCAAAGCTGTTTGCTTATCTTCTATTGAATTCTCATAACTAATATTGTGTCTAATAATGAGATTGGCGTACTCATCATTGAAATCAAGTACCGCTACATTTCCATGTAATCCAATCTCAGGGGATATAATCATGCCCGCTTTATCCATCTCGACAACTTCTTCTAATGTTCTGATCTGTTCATGGTGTTTTGATACAGACCGCCGCTTTGGGATAACAAAGTCCCTCTGAAGTAATTCGTATGTAATTCTACTATCGATAAGTCTTAACATTCTATATTTTGATGCAAGCTTTAGAGGGAGATAGCTGAATCGGGCTTTCTCAATTAGTTCAACAAGAGAAATATCTTCAACCGTGTCGAGGCTATGAATGACTACGATTTGATTACAATATTTAGTAAATATATTGTCTATTGAACTGACAATGTCATGATCATATCGATCTTCGTAGATGATAGCAATGTCTGGCTCGTTTTCTTTGATACAAGAAAGGAAGCGGTCGTACGAAAGTCCATTAAATACGACTGATGTTTCGTTCTCAAGTCTAACTTTGAACGTTATATCATCACTTTTACTATCATCATCGATTCTGATATGCATAATCTTAAACGGGAGTGGGGCTATATCTTGACTATCGTCCACTTTAGAAATAGATAACAACCGTCCTTCCTCATAATCGACTCTAACTTTACTGGTCGGCGCAATTCTTAGCTGATTATAAATGAATTGTTGAATGACAGACAATTCTGTGTTAAACAAAGAGCGTACCCTGGAATCCATTGCTAATTTCTTAATAAATATTTGAAAATCATGTGAATGGATATCTGTTATGTTTATGCCAATCAATCTTATCTTGTTTCTGTCAGCAAGATCAGTATACTTATCATCCCAAAATATTTTCTTGATTACTTCAAGATTTCTTGATAGTTGTTGAAAAAGATCTTGACCGTCATCATAAGACTTTGGTAATACATAGAAAAGATGTTGTTGAAGTCTTTCTTTAAAACTGATAACTTTGCCGTCTTGTAATTTTATGAGTAGAATAATGTCGTCGTCAGTACTGTAATCATGTGTAACATCTAGAATCCAGCCCACTGCGGTTTGAATACCCATTTCTTGCTATCTTGTTATGCCGAGATCATTTGTGTCAGATTTCAACTTATTCATAATAATCTTTACAGTGTTCTCGAGCTCAATTACTCGGTCTGAAAGTTGCTTCATTTGAATGTCTTTTTCTTTCAACTCTCTAGCCATAGTCGCAGTAAGTTTTCTATTGTGGATAGATGCAATGAGATTGAGTTTATCACAAACAGTGGGAAGAGTAGAGTTACCCATAGCAGCTTGCTCACGACTCCATGCATCTTTTAATAATAGATCAAATGCGTTTTTATGACCAAGATCTACCATGGCAGATTGTAGTTCTGATTTTAATTCAGCCACAGTCTCTTCATATAATTGTCTAAATGATGGTGTTATTCTCCCCATAAAATTCAGTCCAATATGAATAACATTGGGTTCATTCGCTTACCAATTCTCTTTACATAGAAGCTAATAGATTTCGGAGTTCTCTGGTATGGATGCTTGATCATAGAAGCCTTGAAAGAGACATATGGAGTAACATTATTGCCATTTGTTGTCGTAGACCAGAAATGTGGATTAATATGTACAATAACGTTTGCCGTGTGTTTTAGATACGTTCCCCCGGCCGGTTTGGGTATAAATCCATTATTAGTAACATTACAATCTCCAGTTGCAACCATAGCAACTTTATTTTTGGTGCATACTCTGTATAGTGTTCCAAGAGTTTTCTTTAATGTATTAGCATCGTCATTTACAATTGAGTTCGGATTTCTATCTTTAACAGTGAATTTGGTTAGATCTCTTATTGCAAGGAGTTTAATGTTTGGGTTTGATTCTATCTTGTCAGAGATTTCTTCCGCCATTTCCATTTGGTGTTCTAGATTGTACGCCGTTTGCACGAATAAATTCTTGAATACGATTTTTGGCTCGATTCCGGCGTATTTCGCTGTGATTGCAATTTTTTCCGGGTTTAACAAATGATGCTTATTTTTGTCATAAGAGAAATCAATATTGTTGAAAAGAATTGCAGTAGACTCAAAACCATTCTTCTTATTGCTTTTTGGTAATATGCACCCAATTAAGTGCCGATATAATAAAGAGTCTAATATCAGTTGGTTTTCACGGCAGCTATAAAATAAGTAGAATGAACCCTCCTGGATTCCATCAATTAGCGAGTCAATCTCCGATGAGCCAGTAGACATCTTTTGTAGAGTGCCATGCTGGTCTAATAGATCGAGAGCACATTTCATATCAGTAATATATGTCTGAAACATAGAAGATGGCATTCTCAAGAAATATGAATTTGATTTGGGAAGAACCACAACTCATCGTGCACGTACATGACTGAACCGCGGGCATTCACATTTCTGCCGTATAGTTTCTGTCTTGTTTCTTCGAGTATCTGTCGCTGTATATTTTCTCTGTCATTAGCTCTATAGATATCACTAATTCTATGAATCTCTATACTGTCTCCAATCTTCAGATCTTTTAATGCTTTTTTTACTACATCATATATTCTTGGGATGAGTCTAGATTGTTTATACTCGATGAATTTCTGAACTGATGCTGGGATATACAATGATTCTTGGCCAAAGAAACACATGCTGGCTGGGTACGTAAAAATATTCTCTGAATTCAACAGCTTAATCTTAAGCAATGGTATTTCATCGGGTGAAATATCAATGTCATAGACTTGTTTCCAGAATTCGACCAAGTTTCGATTATCTAATTCGGATACTATCTGATTGCTTGCTTTTTTAGATATTACTTCAACTATGCTACCATAATGCCCAGTCGGTGCTACGATTACTTTATTTCTGTGGTTTAGTAACATGCGAATGACCGCATTTGCGGTAGCACCAGCTTCTCTTCGCATTCTAACATAGTCAAGCACGCTTTCCCGGACGTAAGCATGCGGACTCAGTTCTATTGTAAGCCGCGTTTTGTGCCGGTATGGTTGCTGTATATCAACTCTGATGTCTGCTAAAAATCCCAGATATAGCTTTGCTCGTTCGCATCTATAGAGCGCGATTGGATCTTCAAGCATGTAGATCCCGTGTCTCATTCTCTTCTCTGTGATATTTTGAATGTTCATCGAAATTGCGCGTTCAATTAATCTCCGGATTATTTTGATGTCTTCCATAGACTCTGCTCCATTAGCATCTAGTCGTCTAATGTTTAATTCAGCAAATTTAGTTTTCAAGTCGGTATCATTTACCGGGAAGTATACTAGATTCCGGCCGTCAGAAACAATTAGCTTACTTGATCTCACATATAGTGATGGCGAGACATTCTCAGGCAAGACAGCTTCCATTATATCGAAGCTAGATGGGATTTCTATACTCAATGTTGAGATAGAATTATCATTTGGTTGTGTTTGTTCTTGTTGGCTATTCTGATTTAATGAAGCATGTAAGATGAGCTGACTCAAGTTTCGCTGTAACACTTTGGCAGCCAGATCTTTGGTCAAGACCATTTTAATGGCGCCAGATCCATCGTACAATTTACTTGATATTCGAAGATCCCACGCATAACCCATACCACACTCATTTGGACACTTGTTAGCATCGTAAAGAATTAGTGATCTGCATTTGTTACAGCGCTTAATTAAACCAGAAGTACTGTGAATAGTAGAAATAGTTCCATTCAAAAAGATGTATCTGACCGGTCTATTTATAGCGCTAATCTTTGGAACCCAAGTATATTCACGAATATCTTCAACATTCTTTGGGTCTAGTTTAGTAAACTCTGTTATTACTAATAGTAAAGATCTGTCTGGGAATTCATGAACGAAAGCAGAGTAAATTCTGTACACTGAATCTCGGATAAGCGGATACGCGATCTTATGACTGACAAATGATACTTTAGATGTAGCATCCTCTAGTACGCCGGTAAATACAACTTTTTCGCCGAGAGCATCGGGTTTCTCGGTAGTCCTGATATATGCAATTCGCGCTGTTACTGAAGTGTACTTTCCAGCCTCGAGCTCAGATAATGTAATGGTTGGAATCGGCTCACGTAAAGCTGGTGGTGCTGGCAGAGATTTTGGATCTGGGTATAAATCACTAAGTATTTGAGAACTAGTATTACGGCCGGATTCATCATCATTCTTACTATAATGAATAGCTGCTACCACGCCGAATCACTCCCATCTGTTTTATATGACGTAGCATCTTGGATTCCACTTTCCGAAATTGAGAATTTTGCATGCTGAAATGGTTGAGACGGTGAATCAAATATAGTAGCGACTCTGTTTTTGCCGGATTTTTTTAGAAAGATTCTATATGTCAAACCATGAGCCACTATATTCCCACCAGCCGCTTTCATGGAGTCAAATCCGGGATGCATACCGTCGGGATACGACACTACTTGATTCGTAATCACAACTGCAATATTATAGATGTCCGCGTAACGCCGAAGTTTGTTTAGCATCTTTCCGAGTTTTTGCTGTCTTTCTGCTAGTGATCCCCGTCCAGAGAACTCTGCCCGGTGCAGCGATATGATACTATCAATTATTACAAGTTTAGCATTGTACTGCTCAATTGACTTATCTAGATCATCAATAACTGATTCTAAATGTTTGCTACTATAGACTTGACAGTGGTAGATCTTTTCCAGTATTGGTAATGGATCAAGCCCCCGCTGTTCAGCAATCTGATGTACTCTATCAGCTCTGAATGTATTCACAGAATCAATGAAAATTATGTTTCCCGCGTCTTCATCAGGGTCATTTTTGATAAGTTTACTTGCGGCGACGCATAACGTGTGGCAAACTTGTGACTTACCCGAGCCGAATTCACCTGCCAGCTCAGTGATTGCTTGGCTTTCAAAGCCGCCGTTTAACAAGTCGTCGAAGCTTTCTGAACCGGTGGCATATCTAGATAATTTATTGCGCTTTTCCAAAACTTCATCTGCGGTAGAAAACTCATTGGTGAGAGCCCCACTTTCAATCAAAATCTTTCTTGCATTTGCGATGAGTGTAGAAGCTGATTCGACGTTAAGCGATGTGTCTTCGTACTCCTTCGCAAGTTCAATTGGATTCTGTACGGCTAACTGATAAACCGAACTGATATTCATTTTTTTGAGCTTTTCAATCAAATCGCTAGTGATATCTGGGATCTCTTCCATAGTGACTTCTTTCAGTCGGCTAATCATGCGAATCACAGCTTGGTATGTTAACTATGTTTGACTTTTTGTTAATAAAATTAGCAGCAACTAGAAGACCGGGGGAGTGGGTATGAATTTCGGGTCTAATTACCAATCGTTATTCCGCCATTTTATTAGTATCAATCACACTTAGAATTTCTTAGATCGTAGTTTCAAGTACATTATGCCAAACCGTAAATATATCAAATTTTACTGCATTATTCAGATGTCCCAAACATACGAAAATTGTATACAACCATTTTGTGTTCGATGTGCCGATGTCGGACTAGACTGTAATTGCGTTATCTTCGGAAGTAGCGAAAGGAGAGTCGCAGATAATATGGTTGTGCACATGTTTGAAAACCACGCGATCAATCCGGGAGAAATGACTGCGTGCATGAAGCTAAAAATACGAGAATGTAGTGTTACGGATTGATGGACTCGTAGATACCCCACGACTTCATAATTTCCGATTTGTGTATGATGGCCCATTATAACAGATTGGTAGATGCACGCGTTTAATTCTGAACCAATAGCCATTCGCGGACTGACATTAAAATGTATGAATACTTTCCCCTAGCGGGGATTTGTCGATAATAGTCAAGATTGTCAATCTAGTTGTCAAGTACAATTTATGCTATGGATAATCTCGGGCATGCAATGCACTATATGATGATACGATAATAACATGGAAGAATATTGTTGATAGAACAAAGAGTATCGTCGAAGATTTCGGGCTTGTTGAGCACCACACTTAAATCAGAAAAAAGATGGACTGCAGGTTTGCAGTCGAGTCTATTTGTGGTTTGATGTTTTTATTCCGTTTTGATTACAAGCTACAATAAAAAATGGTTGTTGTAGTTGATACTACTGTCAACTATTAGTTATCGGGGTTTCCTGCGTTTTCGTCTCTAGTTGGTGGTCCCCCTTTGCCTGGAGATTTACCTGCTTCGTCGCTTGCTCTAAAATCACCAACTTTACCTCCTTGGTCATGAATTTGTTCTTGTATTTCATCTCCATACCCATTTTTATTGTCATCATTCGGGTTTGCTTTTCCAGCCTGCGCCTCACCTTTAATAGTTTGACCAAATGGTACACCACCATTTGGTGGGGCAGCCTGTGCTACTTGAACGATTCCTGTGGTCGCCATTCCGATAACCATCGCTGCAATAGCAAAAGTTACGAATGTTAATGCTAATACTTTTTTCATTTGTGTTCTTATTCATATTTCTTTATATAAAGTAGAACGATTACAATGAATACATTTGTTGCAGCTGCTGCTACTTGCCCAGAGTCATAACCTTAAGGATTGATGAAAACTCTTTTGACATAGTTGAAAGTTATACAAAAGGTAACCCCAAAATTAGATGACATCTCTAAAGCTCTTCTATCCCCCTTATTACAGGGAAATATGGCCTCGGGCTTTCTGTTAGTTATTTGAGGTAAACAAACGAGTAAACCCCCAAGGCCGGGCCCTGTAAATACAATCGTGTTACATGCTAATAAAATAGAATGAAACTAAAAGTTAAATTTGATGACAATGAATACATTTGATGCAGCTGCTGTTACATGCCCAAGAAAAAGGATAGAGTCATAACCTTAAGAATAAGCGAGAATGATTTTAACATAGTTGAAAATTTTGCGAAGGCAAAAGGGTTGAGTGTTAGCTCGTACATTAACTCTGTTATCAAGTCTCAAACGGAATATTTTATACCAACAGCTTCTAATGAAAAAGTTTCAATTCCAAAGAATATACTGTATTCGTTATTCTCATATGCCAGCAAGGAGAATTTAGACAATCTAGCCAATCATTGGGCGATAGAACAAAAGCATGCTGCTCGACTATTATGGGGCGAAATAAATTTGCATGCTATACTGGATGTCATTTTCAAAATGTCTAAATATATGACGGGCACAGATGCAAGGGTTATAACAACTAGTAACTTCACAAAAGACGCTGGCTATAACGAAGGGAAGGATCTGAGTGAAATCCTTAATTCTAGTGAAGATGTCAGCGGAATTAATACGTCAGATAATCTGTGGATAGTAATAAGACACAACTTGGGAGATAATTACTCATATTTTTGGAATAATATGCTCATTAAGTTCCTTGACCTTCTCCAGGACTCTGTGGATTTCACAACCGAATATGATGAAACAACAATTGCTATCAGATTAAAGGTAAAGTAACGAGCTTGATCAGGATGGCTAACATAAGTAACAAGATGCAATGGTGATGAGGGAGATTGTCCTGGCAAATCTAGTGGCCCCGGGGAGGGACATGTGGAAACAACCCAAAATGAAAACCCGTCATGATATCTTATCAACGGTTCTTCTACTTAACTGACACAAAGATCTGATTCTGTGCCTGGTATGTGAGACATATTTGACATATTTTTTGCCTTCTAGTGCATGTATACTTTAAGACTCCGTTGACGAGCTAGAATATAAGAGCCAAAGGGTTGCTGACTGTAGTATGCCTCGTATAGTAGATGTATTACGACGGCATAAGGTGGCAATCATATTCACTACAATTGGTGTAATACTTAGCCCATTCGCCGCCGTCATTCTTAATGAGTACATCACTATTACTCCGAGGATGTTATCTGGAATATTGGAAGACGATGAGGTATCAGTATTAGATCGTATTTTAAACATCACAGAAGGAGCTAAATCTAAAGCAAATGTATTGGAGTTT
>JAATVP010000007.1 GCA_014523625.1 Nitrososphaerales archaeon TH5896 | reverse complement strand
GCCATTCCAACCAAAATAGCTCATTACAACACCCAATGCACATCTACCGTTCTGTCCATTTGAATAGCGATCCTGAACCTGAGTAAATTTTTTTCCATATGCACGAAGAATTTCAGAAATAGTCGGTTGCTGTTTATGTTCTTGTTTCAGTATTAGATTCTGACCCACACACTTTGGTTATCAAGAAGTCTTATTAAAACATATTTTGCCAATTCAAGACCTGTTAAAGTATTTTATTACCCCTATTCTTTTCTTTTATGAATTTGTCAATACAATCTTTGCCGGAACCAACTTGAATTACATTGTATTTCGGCCCGAGGGCTAGCCCAAATAGGAGAAGCAAATCCCGCTCATCATCGCATATCATCACTGTTTTCTTGTCAGGTACAGGATGATTTGACATTACTATAATATTATGAACCACATATAAAAAAACTATTACCATAAAGAGAATTATACATTAGTATCTGTATTTCAGCAATGCTACTGTCACTGCTGATCCAACTGTACATTATATAATCAACAAGCAATTTAGCAACTTATCCCTAAAGATCTATAGACTTATCTCATAAATCTTCGAAATTTTCGTGCATTATATGTTGTATTGTACCCAGTATTAATATACTCTCCATTCTACGTGATACTCATTTGCATAAACAACTATAATATTTGGACTATATGAGACCATATATGGAATCATATATAACTGTGCATCCACATATAGAGGGTGGAATACGGAAAAGCTGTGAAGAGCGAAGAGAATAAGTGAAATGGATAAGACCCAGAAATTAGAATATAATCATAGTAATTTTGAAAGAAAGAAGAAAATGATGATGATATGTGACGATGAACCAGACATGCGTTTATTATTTGGGTTAATGTTCGAGTCAAGATACGATGTAATAATAGTAGATTCTGGCGAAGAGTGTATCGAGAGGTACGCAGAAGAAACAAGCCATGGTAACAAGATATCTCTCATACTCTTGGATTACAGATTGGGTGACATGATGGGTGATTCTGTTGCTCGTACAATAAAACAGTATAACGGAACTAAAATAATTCTCAATTCAGCATATGATGTAGATAATGTGCTCATAAAAGAATTAGAAAATGGTAATTACATATCAAAATACATAAAAAAACCATTTGACACAGATCGCTTAACTGATTTAGTAGCTGAGATCGTATAAAATTAATTGTAAGTTAGCTCATCTTTCTATTACTATGGAGACTACTATATCTAACATAATAAACTAAGAATCTAGCTCCCATGGATTAACCCAATAAGTCTGCTCCATTATGACTTGAAATCTGATTGTGCTCGCGGGGCTCAGATCTAAGAGTTTCTTCATCTGGGGTTTGTGGCACTTCTGATTTGTATTCATGTCCACAGTTTTTACATGTGATTATTACAACCATTACAGTGTGTTTTGCCCACAATCTTATTATCACTTTTATGAGTTGATCTATGAATTCTCATAAGTTACTAGCTATATGATCATCCGTATACGATTATTGTTGCAGTAATTATTGTAGCAGCAACAGCTAATCTTATAGTTGGATTAGTTGAACAGAGCGTTAACGCTCAAAATATGACAAATACAAGCAATTTAACCGGATTTGAGAACGACAGTAGTAGTGCAAGTGTAACAACGAGACTGAATGTCTCATCACCCGAACCGGAGCCCGAAGATTATCCAACCCCAAGCCCAATTGATGAGTAATTTGTTACTAATATGACATATTCCACTATTTCTTCAGACTTATGACTCAATATGCATTATTTCATTCAGACCATGAATATAATAAGAATATAACATTGTATTGATCTATTATTTTTATTCGCTGTTGTTATATATGGGCTAACAGCGATATCCGTTATGGGTTCAACTATCTGTGTACGATGCGGAGCAAGTCTCATCCCGCATTCTTATTGTAATGTTTGTCATGATATACTATGTTTTACATGTTCGTGTTGTTTCACTAATACTGATGAAAGAATTCATGCCTACTGTCAAAATACTGATTCAATGATAAATGATCTTAATTGTGATAGTGGTATGTACATTGAGAATAACCAAAATTTAATGGAAAAGCCAATGTCTTCTAAATCTCAGTTAATTCTAGATGATGATCACGTCGTTAATACTAATCATTATACACAAAACCAACTCCATGACGAGACAAAATATAATTCAATTATTATATTGACATCATATTGGGAAAGTATATTTGAATCTATAAAATTGGTAAATATTTATTGGGCTAGATTACTTACTATTGGTATCAATAACTCTACCATATTGTACTCGAAATAACTTATTCCAACTCCCACGGTAATTCGTTACTTAGTCAGAAACCGCCACCCGAGTCAAACACACCAAATCACTTAAATGGAACATGCATAGGACCAGTGTTAAATGTCAAATGAGCAAGAGCAAATGAATTTTCTACCGACATTGTTCTATGAATACAGTCGAAAGAATTCATGCTTATTATCATAATACTTCGACTCTAAGTTATGATGATAATATATACTTATAAGATACACAAGAACTAATAGAAGAGCCAATATCTTCCCAATTAGTTATAAGCAATAATTATGTCAATACTCACTATTACATGCAAAATCAACTTAATGACAAGATAAAATATAATTCAATCAACATATCGACATCATATTGGAACAGTAAATTTGAGTCCATAAAATTGGTTAATAGATATTGGAGCAAGATATTCAGTATTAGTAGCTCTAGTTCTTCTATATCCTGATATATGAAATCTATTGTCTTATGTCAAATAATTAAACATGTCTCATGGAAATGAGGCAAAGTACTCTGGTCTTTTGTGCCGTGTTTCTCGAACCAATAATTCGTCCATTTTGGTATACATATCTAGAGCATGAAATCCCTGCTGCGTTATTCTAAATCTCTTTTCTCCTTTCCTATAAGCAATAAGTCCCTGTTGAATCAAGAAAGTCAGGTATTTTTTCAGGGGATCATATAAAATATATGTCTTAATCAGAATTTCATTTATGGTTACTTCGTGCGTCTCAACGTCCCTGAGAATATCCGAAAATTTTTCGTGTTTGGATCTATTTGATCTATTCAAATTCTTTCCCATTCAAATCTGTAAGTAATCCAAAGATAAGTTGCTGTTGCTGTGTACTCATCTCAATTAGATCAGCTACTTGATGAACCTGATACTACTTCTGCGATAGCAAATCTACTACCTACTGAATTAATCTTAATCTTTATGTTCTTGTCTCCTGCTTTTGCATTTTTTACAAATATTACTAACCCAGCTATTCTCGTAACACCATCTCCGCCTCTACCTGTGTCAGTAATATCTACCATGTATTCTTTGCCTGTTTCTACAGGTTTTGAGAAATTACTCGCTGCTCTCGTGTTCTGTCCGTAACTCATTAAAAGTCATACTTAGTTAGGCATTATGGTAATATGAACTAATGTATTAGTGTATTAAAACCTATTTCCCTCGATTTTCGAATAGTACAATTGAGTGGTTGATACAACGATTATGGACAAATTAACCATCCGCAAAACCAACATTACGTAATTTTTTGTCTTCGTATTAGATTCCGATGTTCATCAAGAGCTTCAATAGTACGAAAAATAGCACTGCATTCTTCACAAATCAGAGCTTCACTTGAGGGCGTTACGATGTTTTTGTCAAATGACATTTAAGTACTATTAAGCCAAGCTAGGACAATTATTTTGATATCCATAATTTATTGTACCTAACATTAATGGTAGGCAATGAACCAGTAATGAAGCCGATAGATATGAACTGACCTACCGTCTACATCGAGCCGTTCGGTTCATTATAGAAAAGTGCTATCATATTCTTAATTTTTCTAAAGTCAGTTTTCCAAAATGAATAATTTCACTCGGGGGTTGGTATACCCTCCAATCCCCATCTTACAAAATTAAACCTATCAACTAATCAGCTAATGGTCAATTATTATTATGATAATGCTTAGAAATAATAGACACCTGTGAGGTAACGAGGTATACTTACAAACTCATGACAACGTATAATAGACTAAGATTGTGATAATACTATTTTAGAATTGTTATGGAAGTAATTAGACTTAATATAGCATATGATTTGCGGCTGAAACAAGCCAAGCTCTCGCCGAATGCAATAGTAAACAAAGAAATATTGCAGCCTATCGACAAAATCTATTTTGTGATTTGCAATTCGTGTTATTGGTGTGCGTCCTATTTTGGAATTGATGATTTAGAGTCTTTATCTAGATCGTCATCGCATGTTCTCGATTGTCCTATTTGTAATTCCCATAATACTGAACTAATGCCTATTGCAACTGACGAATCGTTTAGAATAGAATATAGTTTAACAAGAGGTATGGAGATGGAATTCTATAAGACTAACAAAGTTGTTGTTAGACGGCATTCTGCTAATGAGCATCGAGTACCAATTCTAAATTGGTAATGATATCTTATTTGGAAATATTGATGCTATGGGATGGGTATTTGAGCGAGCCAAACAACAAACAGAAAAGCTTTCAAGAATTAATGCAGACAACGCAAAAACTATCGCAAATACGGCAGCAGAGTTTGCAATTAATAGGCAAAGAGAAGTCTATAGAACTGTCTGTTAGCTACCCGTCTAGTTAATAATAACTAGACGAATTAATTATTTTACGATCTAGTCTGCTAACTATATACACTACCCATTAGAATTATTGCATTAAGCTCGGGCATTCTATAATTCAATCGAACAGTATCAATATTAAAGATTTAATAGGACGTCCCGTCGATTGCACGATCCTCTCTTTATGTTCAAGAAATGTGACTAGTAGAGGGGAAATCGAACTTATTAATTTTATTTATGTTTTTTGAGTAACTTTATTTCCTCTTCTTAAAATAAGCTGTCTGTTGATCTCTATTATAAGTCTCAAAAATGGCTGTTCAAAGATTGAGTTCGCTGTATTGTAAAGACAACGGCGTGTTTCAGACATGTTATCATCAATGTATCCAATGTGGAATAATATTTGGTTGCAAGCTGGCACGCACTCCCAATAGGTGTGATAACCCATTCTATCATGGTAGATGTAGTATATGCAACGGTACAAAGACCGTTCGAATGTAATATGCTCACTAGAACATAGTGATTTCTGGTAATACGTATAGTAAGAAAGTGAGAAAAATCAAATATTCTTGATTATCATCTACCACATTACAGATCAGCTTCGTCTGCTGGGGGAGTATTAGGAGACACGTCTGATTTGCTTGCATCTCCAATATGTTCATGGTGAATGCTATTATCGTCGTCCTGAATTATTGAAGTAGTTTTGTCAGCTCTTTTTGTCAAACAATCGTTGCATATCCAGGAGTCATCAACACGCTTACCGAGTTTTACTCTCCCATAGTTTTCAATTTCTATTTGAATTGAATCAGTGACAGGCGAATTACACTGGGTACATCGATGCAGGGAATCTGTCATAATATTGATTCATTGATATTACAAACATTAATCAAATTAAATTTATCCCCAACTAGTCATCGATCATTCTTTTCACTATCGAGAATGTTTTGATATTTCGTAATAGCCTGACCAAGATCAAATAATTGTGCGCGCTGTAGCATAATAGTATTGTCCAAGTCTTTCTTCCTAAGCTCCAGTTCTATGATGTCATTAGAAGCTTTCGTATCTTATTTTCTAAAGATGGTAGATCGAAAGCGGCATATCTTAACATAGTCTGAATATCTTTTTGATTAATCAATCTGTTTTTCTTCATTATACGAAATAATCCTAGAAACAGATCAAGATCATTCCTGATCTCATAATATATTAAAGCTAAGTCGCCGAGCTCTTTTAATGCCCAATATTCTTGCTGTAGTTCTTCTACTTCAGTATACGGAATATCTAATTCTAGAGCCACTTCGACTGGCTTTTTGCCCTGTTCATATAAAAAAAGTGCTTGGGTTGCTTTAGATTTGTTACTCAAGTCAAAATCGGATTCATTATCTCTACCATCTATTCTTTTGATAATAGCACCAATGTCTTTGAAACTCATATGCACTTTCTCAGCAATTTGTCTAATAGTTTTATTTTCCTGATGTAGTTTGACTACGAGTTCTTCTTTTTCTTTTTTGTTCAGAATTACTTGCATATATCAAATGGCCG
>JAATVP010000086.1 GCA_014523625.1 Nitrososphaerales archaeon TH5896 | reverse complement strand
TGAGTGTTCTAGATACTGTCCCTGCATCACTTGCCACTCTAGTCCCTTTTCTTGTCAAAGCGTACTGACCTTCATCGGTTTGATACAGCAAATCTTCGTCCACAAGTTTGGCCAGCAAGGGATAGACGATCTTAGGAGAAGGCTTCCATGTTCCTCCACTATTAATTATTAAGGTTTCAATTATCTCTTTTGTATTCATTGGTTTATCCTTTAGCATGTTCAGGATATACATTCTTGGGAAGCCTCTATTTAGATATGAAGTGGCCTTATTTGCCCATCCAGAACGCAATTGTGTTATTCTCGTACTTACTAACCCATACGACATATAAAAAGTTGAGCCACTTCTGATTTCTTCAAGTTCTATTATTACAATATCCATTTGTCAATAGCCCTATCTTGTCCCCTTATACTTGCTTGGCAACGCGGTTGATAAAAACTTGATAGATTTGTCACAAAAAAATATGGTGTATAGGTTACAGGCATGATCAGCCATTATTCCTCATGAGAAAAGCAAACTGTCTCCCCACTCCTGTCAAATAGATTATAATTACAAATAAGATCGTGAAGGTAGCCTTTGACAGATATGACTGAAACCAGGAACCAACTATAGTTCATTCGTATTGACCGACTTACTACGAGCGGTCAATATTTTGAAGAAGTGTCATATACTAGTGTCTTAAGCTGACAAGTTGATGAAGGAATTGGATTGCGGTGGTTAAATTATGTCATTTGATTTTTCAATAGTTGAAAAGGCAAAGGCTCATGCATACTTCAAGCAAGTAGAGAGGATTTACCTAGCTTCATTTCCGGAATCGCAGATTAGGCCTACCAAGATGATTACACGCATGCTCGAATTTGACCCAAACTACCACCTCTTTCTGGCGCGACAATGTGATACCGCAGTGGGATTCTCCGTACTCTATGCATTCAAAGATTTGAATGCTGCATTCCTCGATTTCATGGCCATCGATAGAGCGTATAGGGACCGAGGCCTGGGTAGTAACCTGCTAAGATATACCGTGAATGCGTCCAAACAGCTTGTGGCGAATTCCATAGGCATGATCTTCGAGATTGAACGTGAGAAAACTATAGAGCATGATATGAATGGATTCAGATATAGACGAGTCAGGTTTTACAGAAGACTTGGCGCGAAGGCTTTCGATAATGTGCACTACATGTTACCAAACCTACACAGGGATGACCCCGAGGACATGTATTTGATGATTATCCCGTATCTGGACCTTGCGTATCTTGAAAAAAGCTTTGTAATTCGCATAATAAAGGGCATTTATCGAACATTATATCATTATCTTGATGATTCGAACCTTTTAGAACTCACCATTAAAGGGCTGTCTCCGACAATCAGTCTAATCTGACTTGATACACATAAATTCAAATCATGTTGCTACATCATTTCTCGTCAACATGAAGCCTAATAACTTCTCTCAACTTGTCAGAAACTGTCGCCAGAATACGCGGGTCGTCAATGGGTGGCAAAATATAATCGGGGTGCAGGTGCTCTTGTTCCACTAGATCTGCGATGCCCTTGGCAACAGCCACTAGCAGATCCTCACTTAAAGTTCTAACTCGAAGATCCAAAAGAACTCGAAGCATCGATGGAAAGACAGAGACGTTATTAATTTGGTTAGGGAAATCGGATCTACCAGTTGCAACCACTATTGCTCCATTAGCGAGTGCTTGCAACGGATGAATTTCCGGCTCAGGATTGCTCAGGGCAAAAATTATAGGATCATTATTCATGGTCGTGACCATTTTGCCCTTCTAGTATATTCGGTTTCCCAGATACACCAATGAATACATCTGCTCCGACAATTGCGTCCTCCAAAGATCCCTTCATACGTGTAGGATTTGTGATCGAACTTAATTCTTGCTTATACTTGTTGTACATTCCCTCTGGTCTATTTTGGTAGATTATCCCCTGACTATCAATTACTAGAATTTGGTTACATCCAACCTGCTTTAGTATCTTTGAAATTCCGTAGCCGGCAGAACCTGCACCTGCTATTACCACTTTAACTTCGCCAATCCGTGGCTTGTTAACTATTTTTAATGCGTTAAGGAGAGCCGCAAGGGCGACAATAGATGCTGATCATCATGAAAAACTGGAATTGGAAGTTCTTTCTGCAACCTCTCCACTATCTCCAAAACCTTAGGTGATTCAATATCTTCTATATTTATTGCGCCAAATGTTGGTTCAACAGCTTTGACAAAACCAATGATTTCTTCCTTATCGGTAGTATTAATGCACATTGGATATGCGTTTATATCTCATTGGATCCTTGAGCTCTTTCACTTGCCGCTCCAGTTGCGGAAGACCCAATTCCGAAATTTGGCGTTATCCTGCTCTGGATCCCTATCTTTCCCTTCAAAATACGATGCAATGCGATTGCATCATTCTCAAGAGTCAAATTAGTAGAATTTTCTCATGTGTTACTTATTGCTCTTTGTATTTCTCGACCAGTGTGGTATCCTGTTGAATTTTCATTCCAATATGCTTAACCAAGTCTTGGATATTATACTGATGACTATTAGTTTCAGATTTTCATATAATAGAATCGTAAGATTAATCATTATGGATCCTCTGCCAGATGTATTGATAATTTCCATAAGATCTAATGGAACATATGTCATAACCATGGAGTATACCAATGATGCTAATTTCGATAGATTTACTAAATGAATAACTAGAATTACCACTAGAAGCGAATTCTTTACAACTGGAATTCCCTAAGGATCGATTCCAAAGATTCTCATGAATTTTAGAGTTAGAAATGAGTAATAGAATTCATTTCGAAAAAGAATACCTCCATTACTTTGCTTCATTACTCAACTACTATCATGGGGTACTTCCCATAGTGAATCACTAATTATGTGTGTCAGTGCGGGTAGTTTTATTGGTGATTCGCTCAAGTGAATGGAACTAGAATAAAGTCAAGCTAAGAAAACAATAGTTTAACCTAATTAAATCAATTGTCAAACTTCCTCATCGGTCCTTAATTAAGAACATAATTTCTAAACTTCTCAACCTCTTTCACTATAACCTTTAGATCAATTATTCATAGGAATAAGGAAATAATTCGATGGAACTGAATTTTGATCTTTTATATTCCTTGATGAAAGAGACAATGGAATCTTCAGAGCCAAACAAATTATCATAGATTAACAACAGGCAAGGTTTCGGTTTGGAAGCTCATGCTTCCTACTGTCCCTATCTCCAGAATACCTTATGTACTTATCGACACTGCCAAGTAATAGTTATTTAAATCAATTGTTTTTAATATGCGAAGGTTTTAATTTCAGAAGAATCGCTGACCTAATTGTAACACTTGGCCAGCTCTTCTTCTGGAGAGTCATCCACGCCTTCGTACCGCCCTCAAGAACACCACTTGGTTCGTTCCTTAAATCTTCTCGACGTTGTAATGGTTGGAATTGCCGCCATGATCGGTGGTTCGATTTTTGTACTGACTGGGCCGGCAATTGGGCTAGCAGGTAGTGCGGTAATAATTGCATTCGTAATTAACGCAACGATCACGCTCTTCACAGCAATGGCTTACGCTGAGCTTGGGTCAGCAATGCCGGAGGCAGGTGGTGGTTACCTTTGGGTACGTGAGGGTCTTCCTCGTCCGAATGCTTTCATCAGCGGATGGATGGCTTGGTTTGCACATATTGTTGCCGGGAGTTTGTACGCGGTAAGTTTTGCGTCTTTTCTTAATGGTCTGCTTATGCAGCTCAATTTCTTCAAAGATGTTGGTTCAGAAGGAACACTCTTGATTCTGGGTATAATCCCATTGGATAAGGTCGTTGCCATTGCATCCGTAGCTGCATTTACATACGTCAATTTTAAAGGAACGTCGGAAACTGGCAAAACTGGCGACATTGTTACTGTAATCCAGCTGGGATTGATATTTGCCTTGATAGGGGCTGGTTTGTGGACCATGCACACTAACCCAGGATGGACACTGAACTTTTCTGATTTTATGCCCATGGGCATAGCAGGTGTTGTAGCCGCAATGGGATTGACCTTTATTGCATTTGAGGGGTACGAGGTAATAGTTCAAACGGGCGAGGAGGTCAAGAACCCTAAGCGAAATATTCCTAGAGCAATTTTCATTTCTTTGTCTGCTGTCGTTGTATTGTATTGCCTCATTGCTTTTGTCTCTATTGGGGCTATCTTTCCTGAAGGTGGAATACCTTCATGGGAATTCATAGGCAATCAGGGGGAATTGGGAATAAGTGCTGCTGCCGAACTGATCATTCCTTACGGTGCTTTCATAGTACTTGGAGGAGGATTGATTTCCACCCTGGCTGCCCTAAATGCTACAACTTTCTCGTCAGCAAGAGTCGCATTTGCAATGGGAAGACATTACAACTTACCACACAAGTTCAGTGCAATACATCCTAAAAACAAGACACCGTACATTGCGATTCTACTTTCAGGTCTTATAATGGCAGTTATGGCCTCTGGTTTACCATTAGATCAGATAGCTATCGCTGCTGGAGTAATCTTTCTTTTACTCTTTACGCAGGTCAATCTGGCTGCGATAAATATACGGAGGATTTATGGGGATAAACTAGATTACGGATTCAAAACCCCCTTTTTCCCTGTGATCCCTATCATTGGGATTTTTTTGAAAATCGGCCTAGCAATATACCTACTCTTGACTGAACCCTTGAGCTGGGTCATCACGATAGTTTGGGTAGCAATCGGTTTTGCAGTATATCGAGTGTATATTTTTCGAAAGGAACTTGAACACTATGCCCCTACAGTGACGAGCGAAGGGGCTCTGGAAAGGAGAGACTTTCGAATTCTAATCTTGTATACACCGGAGAATCCTGACAGGTTGATAAAATTCGCAATCAGAGTAGCAAAGGAAAATAATGGCGAAGTAGACGTATTGAGGGTAATAACAGTCCCCGAACAGACCCCTCTCTCTGCAGGGATTGCGTTTGCAGATTCAGCAAAGAGAGCGTACAAGCCGCTAGAAGAAGCCCTCGACAAAGAGAGTATTACAAATCACTATTTGGCAAGAATATCCCATGATTCAACCGAGGCAATTCTTGCGACCATTGAGGAACAACATATCGATCTACTATTAGCCGATTTTGAAACACTTCGATCAAACAAGAAACTACAGACTCTCGCCACTTGTGATGCTTTATGCATAAAAAGGGCTGATGATGATCTGCAACTTGAAGCAATCTCTAGGACAGCAAGTAGCTCTAATTATATCCAGGCAAGGAATCCAATTTACGGACAGCAGCCGCCGCTACAAGCGAATTTGGGATTCGGAAACGAAAACAACAACAAGAAAAAAAGACTCGTTGTCCTGTTTGATCATGGAGAGCATTCAGATATTGTTCTAAGGACTACGAAGTGGGTGGAACACTCTGGCTTATTCATAGTTACTATTCTTTCGATCAATAAGGGTCATGAAGAACATACTGAAGAGAAAAAACACCCCAACCACAGGAACCATTCTCACCAGGCTCACCATCTAGGGATGGATGGGGTTGAATACAATGAAATTTTCCTATCAAAAGAAACTGAGAGTAGTATAGAAAGCTTGACTATGTTAATCCAGTCGACGATCAACGCAGCACAACCTGACCTCTTAATTGTTGGAGCAAGTATTGCAAAATATAGTTTTCTGAATGACCACCATTTGCTGCATCTTTTGGAAAATCTAGAATGTCCGACGATAGTTGCAAAAAGTTACAGTATTCCAGTTATAGGCAGAATGAAACTACTTTTGAATAGAGTGACCAGACGGTAAACATTTGAGTTAAGAAATCTATGACTTTATATTCTCACCTGTCCTAATATTTACATGTATTTGGTATTTTCTCCACTAGCTGATTCAAGGATCCAAAATGTACGGTCGAATTATTGCACTTGTTCTACCATTGTTCCAATATTTACTTTTATTTTGTGGTTGATCTATTTGCTGCAAACAAATTGAACTAGTTTAGGGAAGAAAAGCTATATCGATACCTAATAGCAGAACTTCTATGCAAACGCTATCTTTCCCATAACTGTTGTATACCCAGGTAAGGTAAAGATTGAACTCAGCCGTCTTCTTAATATCTCCTATCTGTAGTTCTCTTAGCCCCTTCAATGCGTAATTGCTTATCTTCTGACGATTAAGAATAAGGTAGTCATTTATTTCAAGAGTTGAATAATAGCTTGCATATGAACAAGTATACGCCTATGCTTTAGCTTCTCAGCATGTTCAAGCAACGGACATGATCGATTGTCTGACCTCTATTACTGATTGCCTTATATCAAGCAATGCAAGAAGACATTACTCTATGTTGCAGCTCGAAGAAGGTGATTCAATGCGATGCGGTATGTCATTCCGAGATATTTGGACCTACATCAATTGGTCACGTCGTAAATCCTTCGTTCTTCTTGGTCTTGCCTCACTTTCCTTGCTTATGGTCGGTCGACGGAAGATGGGGACATAAGAAGGTGCTGCTGACGTCAATTGCTAGCTATGATCCTTAATTCGGTCATACGCAGGTATTCCTACGGATATTACTTTTTATATGCATGTTGAAATAGGGAATATAAGTACGGTTTATGGATAAACACGGTGCAATGTTATTGCTATTAGGTTTGTTGTTCACGGGAGCGATTACTTTTTTCCTTTATATGGACGGACTTAATTCGGCATATGGATTAAGTGAAGGCATAGTTTTGAAAGATCCTGCATCTTTTTATGATAATTCGGGTAGGCTTAATGTCGTAGGCGTTGTTGACAACAACGGAGAGTTTCCTGTCGACGTGACCGTTGGAGTTAACGTGACCGCAACAACTGATACTATTTCTACTATTTCGACTAATGGACTCAGCAACTCAGGTAACTCATTGGTATCCACACTTACCAGTCCCACCTATGCGAAGGTAATTTATCCTGGAACCGGGGCCCCATTTAAAATAGTAGTACCGCCTAAGTTAATCGAAGCTGTCGGTCATCCTTTCATCTATTCAGTGATTGGGAAAGAAAGTACATACTACGATGTTTTGGAATTGAACTATAGCAATATGGCCGTCGGTAGCGAAAGGGCATTAGTTGGAACATTGAGTAACTCGGCGCCTTTTCCAGTATATAACGCTACGGTGTTTGCGTCAGTGCATGATTCAAACCAAGCGCAAATTGACTCTGCAAGCACCGAGGTGATACCTGTATTAGAGCCCGGACAAAAGATCCAATTCAAGCTTTCTCCAGATAAGTCGATTAAGTCAAATGCCGTATACTACAGTTGCGCGGGAGTAGATCTCGATGCGCCGATCACCACTGTAGCTACTTCAGATGGTGGCTTTATTCCATTCGATCTCCAAGCAATTGCGAAGATAATCGACCTCAAGTATGACGATCAGTCAAAAAGTTTAGTTTTTGGAGTTGATCATTACAATCCTGAAGGCGGTTATATAACTCTTAAATTGCCACAAGTTTATGATAACCAGGAATTAACAATAGTCATGGATGGTTTGCCGCGCAACGATGTGAAAATGACACATGATGGTAAGACAATAAAAATGGATATATTTATTCCACCAGATGAACACCAAATTCAGGTCAAAGGTGTATCTCATGTTACCTAATTTACAGAATTAAAATATTATCCAGTCAAATAATCTTATCCAGTCAAATAATCTTCTCTATGTAAGATCTTGTCTAAACTCGATCGGATGAAGGATAGGCATGCAGAAAACCCAAAATATAGACAATGCGGCTCTACCAATATTCCTTGACTTTCCTAGTCTACGTGGTGATTCTTAAGCATGACATCGACACCTTAAAGCTTCGCTGAGCAAATAGGTTTGGTCCTAGTAGATACTTGGCACTACTACTATTCCCAATTGGCGAGGAGAAGCCACAATACTGGATGGTGGGGATAGTTAGCAATACTTCTTCGGAAGGAAAATGAGGTGAACGAAAAACTTGCCACCGGCGCAGTCAGGAAATTTGAAGATATGATTAAGCCACTGTTTTGCGAAGTCTGAGAGTTTATGATGCCCTGGATATTTTGTAACCTCTATCTGCCAGAATAACCCCTTTTATATTATGTTATCGTTAACAATAGCATGAGCGTTGACCCTACTGCAGAATTGAGTAATACAGCATATGATATACTGAAAGTCTTGGGTAAGGATGCTGATTTCCTATACGATACAATTGACAGCTATATCAAGGATGCAAACAATGCCGGCAAATCTGGGTTGGTAGAGATGTGGCAAACCATCAAGAAGGATAGACAAAGACACGTACATATGCTAAAGGAAGCCTTAGAAAAAGAGATTCATGGATGATGCACATTCTAACATAGCCGAAAGCTTATCGCACAGATCTAATTTTTCTCTTCATATTTCATTGATAGTTCAATGATTGGGTACATCGGCCAACTTATCAGAGTTAGGCAGGTTAATTGAAATCTGGCAGATTCCTACTTCCACTTTCATTAATTCGGTAATGAGATGTAGACTGTTCAATTGTCTAATGGCAAACTAAACGAAAAAGTTGCGCCATTGCCATCACTGTGATTTTCTGCCCATATTCTACCATTGTGTGCTTCAACAATGCTTTTTGAAATATACAAGCCGAGTCCAGTGCCACCGTCTCCGTAGTCCAATGCAGATGTTGATGTAAACTTTGTAAATAACTTTGGAAAGATTAGCGGATCGATGCCTGTACCTGTATCTGATATACTTACAATCATCTCTCCATTCAACCTCTGTGCTTTCACATTTATAGTCCCCTCCCTTGTATATTTTAGGGAATTATCTATCAAGTTGGATATTACCTCGGTAATTCTGTTCAGATCACCTTTCACATTCATTCGGTCAGGTTCAGAATTTTCAAACTCTCCGACATATACGATATTCGTTTCAGGTACGCCCTTGTTCTGAGTTATCTTGTTATATTCATCAATTACGGATAGTGCTACCTGACTTATATTAAATTCCTCCTTGATTAAGCGAAGCTTTTTGCTCTCAATTCTGGTAACATCTAGAATATTATCCGTCAGTCTTTTCAACCTATTGGCGTTTCTGACGACTACTTCAAGTAATTGCCTTTGTTTAGGATCCTGTACCTCAGAGTACATCACATGACTCAAACCAAGTATCGGCTGGATGGGGGTTCGCAACTCATGTGCCGCTATGTTAATGAATTCTTTTTGAACTTTATCAGCATTCTTGAGTTCCTCATTAAGAACGTGTTCCTTCCAAAGTAAATCGAAGAAAGTTTTAAACGAGTCTACACTCTGCCTAGTATTTGAATACACAGTAAATCCAACTGAATCAGCAAAGTGCTCAGTGTTTGTATTGACTAGTTCTGCACGCAAAAACTTTGAATTGTCCACAATGAACATTAATGATGTTGAACTATTTCCATTTACTATCTCTATTTCGGGTGCCTTCTCTTGTATCCTTTTTATGATATTGGATTCATCCTCAACATTGGGACAGATTAGCCTTATCTTGGCATTGTTAGAGGAAGCTCCCTTGATAATGTGGTCGACTGCACCTAACCTTTCCAAATTTGCTAATGTTCTTTCATTTGGAATCAAGATCTGAGCTTCCTGTTTAATTGAACTTACAAGTTCCAAGAGTATTCGGCTTGTCTTTTTACCGTCATTGAGCACATCTATAAATTCCGGTTCCAATCCTTGTTCCAAATACGCAATCCTTTCTTCTGCATTTGTTCCGTTGTTCCATAATTCGCTGAATGTATAGAGAAAATAGTCGATATAGGCCTGTTCAGTGCTGACCAGCACGTTCTTTACGTCTCGGCTTATCTCGCGATTGCTAAAATCAGCCTTTTCGTCGTTAGTTTCACGTTCAACCTTATGCACCTTGGCCACAATTTCCTTATCAGATACGGCAAAGTCGATGGGTGGGAGATTATCGACGTGTCTTACCTGTACACCTGCCTCTAAAAATCGTTTAATCATCTTCGCGCTTTCTTTGTCGACCTTAGTTACAAATCTAATTCCCTTGTGTTCTCCATTCATGAATTTTTCTTGCATTATCCTTTGGTAAACTTCAAAATTGCTATTGTATGCTAAACGAACCCCGCTAAAGTTCAAACATGCTACAAGCTCTTTTGATGACTCTAAGATTTCTCTCTCTTTGCGAACTATGTCTTCATAGCCCTTAAGTAGAGTAATCTGACTTAATACGTTCGACAAGTAAAGCTTCATTTCGCTGTGTGTTAGGGATGGCACAATTCCAGTTCTATGGATGAAATTCTCTTCTTGCCTTTGAGCCGTGTAAAGTACGCGCCGCTCTATCTCTTGTTCAAGACGTGGTGCCCCCATAGTTACCAATATTTTTGACTCTTCAAGGGCGGACTTCTTGATGGATTCTCGCAATTTGGCGTCTTGGGTCAGGAATACAGCTGACGCATAGAAGCCTATTGCAAACAAATAAGATGACAAAAACACGAGCGAATGAACAGCGACCCCATAAGTTTGCTGGAATGCAGATACGCTAAATGCAATTCCGCCTAAAGTAATGCCTATGGCCGCTATGGTCAAATAGTCCTTTACTCTTTCAGAAGGTACTCTTCTAGCTATAATATAGAACGCCAATCCAAATAGTACACTACTCCCGATATTACCAGCCCTGTAAATAATTCGCTGATAGTATCTATAATCTGAGTCGTCTGGCAGATTTAATACAAGTCCACTTCCAATTAGGTATAGCACAAACGGGATGATAAGAAGTATCCAGTACGTAATAGGAAATTTAGTGATCGTTTGTCCAGTCCTCTGATAGTATAGATGCAACAGAAGACAGGTACTTATCCACAGGAAAACATATCTTGGATAAGAAGTAAGGCGATTGATGAACGAGTAGAGTTCATCATCTTCAGGCGACACAACATACAGAGTCGAGCCCTGTGGATTTGTGACCCTATACTGAACTTCACCATCATACTTTTCAACGTTTTCGTACATAAATGATGAATCTGCGATGGTACTTGGTTGTGACTGTTCCTCCACAATTAATCCCGCTACCATGAATTTGTCAATCGCATCTCCAGCGATTGACATAGAGAGGGCAGCTGCAGCCAAACCGTAAAATAATAAGATCAAGTTTCGATTACTTTTTTTATACCAAGAAAGAAATCGATAGCTAAATAACCCTAGTATTACTGAGGCTGCCGCCGACGCAATTGCGGTAAGTGAGACCGTCGCGACAGGAGTATTACAAAAGCTGAAATAATTATAACAATACGCACTATTGTAAAAGATAACGACAACCATGATAGCGAGCAGGACAAATTGAACTATTGTCGCTGCCCAGTGAATTCTGTTTATTGAACGAGATTTAGCTCTTAGTGCCGAGCTTGTCCTCTTGGTGTATTCCAGCAATATCCAGGATCCTACTCCGAACCCTATGGTGACTACTAACAGAAAAAGCAAAGTTTGAAGATTATTGTCAAAAAAGATAATTTGACGAGTAGTCAACAATGCGAAAACGGCAAGCACGATCAAGACACCTGCGATTGATATTGCTACTTTTCTGAGTGTTACAGGTGAATCAAGTACGCTATCTAGCCTTGATCTTATCAGGTTCTGCATTGCTTGCTAAATATGTCATCGATCTAGGCTATATAGTTTCTATTAGCTCCAACTCAAGAAACTAGGGCTATTTTTTGTCCAAAGTAGAATCCTATTCAACATATGCCTTCCAGTCAAATATTCACCTATACCGAATGCAATCGGCCTTAATATTGCTGGCGAAGTCTTTTCATAATTTTTCGTCAAATTAAATATGGGGCGTAAAGGATAGGATTGAATTGTGTAATTTTTTTAATTGCACTTATTGAAAGCTGGCAATAGCGCTTGAACTTTTTGTGTCCATTGGCACAAGCCACTAAAGGGTATCCTTGTACAAGACCTGATTTTCCTGAATCTCGATCCTTGTTTACTTGCGGCTTTCTGACCATTTGATTTGAACTTTCCTTAATTTGTGTAGTCGAGAGCCATATTGTTGATGTAGTTAGTTACAGGGGAACCTGAGCTTGTAATGCATCAGACCTAGCCAAATATACTACTGAGATTGTTAAAGATATTGCCTTTAAAACAATAAAATGCTTCATTCTTAATTGACCCAACTCATGCCCTAAGTAAACTGGTTGAATTCTTCACTTTTAGAAGGTTAATCCAATAACGACTCAATCAAAGACTAAGATCTTGCGCTGCACAGTAGTTGCGGTTTACACTATTCAGAGGTGTTCAAAGTGTCATTTGCCAATAATTTTCCAGACTAAATCTGCACCTTAAACGGATCAATTCTTGATGTTACGGAAAAGGAGAAGAAAATGGAAAAGGATAGAAAAGTTATTACGTAGATTTATAATTTTGCGGCATTCAATGACTGATGATTAATCTTATTATTTTCCATTTCGTATGAAAAATCAGATTTATCTGATAACATTATCATTATTAATCCAAATAAGCAATTGAGAGATCTTTCTTTGTAGTAATATGACCCAATCGATAAGGATGAATGCGAAATCATTAGCGGTGATAGCCGGAATAATGCTAGCTATAGTAGGATCACTTGCTAGTGTCAACGACGTATTAGCTACAAAATATGTGAGCAGCCAGGCAAATTCTGGAGCTAACGGCTGTGGAAATGGAGTACTATCAATGTACATATTCTGTCAAAACCTCGCTTCTCAAATAGACGGTGATGGTAATGCCATAAACATAATTGCATTACAGCCACCGTCAGGTGAGGAAGAAGAAGACGATTTACAACTGTGACCTTAACAGAATGAGTGTAGATCCAGA
>JAATVP010000085.1 GCA_014523625.1 Nitrososphaerales archaeon TH5896 | reverse complement strand
TGGATGCGAGGATCACAATAACTACTAATTCTGAAGGTAAATTTGCAGCCCTTCAAAAAGGATCCACCGGGTCATTTACGATTGAGCAGATCAAAAGGGCGGCAGAAATAGCAAGAATTAAAGGAGAGGAAGTTCGAACCAGAATTAAAGAGATTACTAATAATGGTCACTAGAAGGAAGCGTAAATCACCATCTCTTAAGGGATTAGGAGTCAAATTTGGAGCGACTGTCCGGAAGCGTTATGGCGCCGTGTACAGAATCCTTAAGAAGAGCAGAAAATGTCCGTCTTGTGGCTCTAAAAGATTTTCTCGGATTGCACTGGGGATATGGCATTGTCCAAAATGCCATTTTAAAGTGGCCTCGGGAGCTTATGATATCAGCACGCAGGCACTGTAGATCAGAGATCAGATTCTCATTCCATCAAGGTAATCAAAGGACTAGACTCGTCGCAGAGGCTGCATTCTCTGCTCTACGCCCGGACACAAAATACTTTTCAAAAGATGATTCATCTCATTCGAAAATTTTTCTCGATGATCAAACGATAACAATCCAAGTGGAGGCGGATGATATTCCTTCTTTACGGGCAAGTCTAAATTCAAATCTTGGGCTATTACGTATTTGCATTGACACCCTATCAGATATCTAGCGCTATGATTTTATGTTGGTGTTTATTAAACCCTGTCATATAAATGAGCGAACAAGAACTTCCACCTTGGCTGAAAGAACAAGTATCGCGCTTTCAACAGCTCCAACAAAATTTGCAAGCCATATTGATGCAAAAGCAGCAGGTCGAATTGGAATCCGTTGAGATTGATAGAGCACTCGAGGATCTCGGCAAGGCTGGTCCAGATGATACCGTTTACAAGAGCGCCGGCCCATTGCTAATTAGAGCTAAAAAAGAGGATATTAGTAAAGAACTAGAAGAGAAGAAGGAGCTAGCGAAAACTCGCTTAATGGTGCTTTCAAAACAGGAAACGAGGGTAAAGGACAACCTGAAGGAAGTTGAAAACAAGATTAATCAAATGATAAGAGGTGCACAAGGGAATTTAGGTCCCGCTGGAGGACCTGGGATCGTGGGAGGCACCAACTCATCCTCTCAAAGCCCCCAATGATACGGACGGGATACCGTCGCAAATTCTTTGAAAAAAATTAATTACACTAGCTCTAAAGCTTAACACCATCTCCGACTTTACTAAGAAGGGGTTGAGTTACGGAGAATTCCTTTGGACTCCAGTTAGAAACATTAACGAGAGATATTTAATAACTAACCGTGGCAGTGGGAGTTAGGATCGTAATTGACGAAAGAGAGAAAGGAAGCCGAATTCCTGAGCTGCTTAGCAATCTTGGAGCTTCAATAGAATTTTCCCTTCTAACTGTGGGAGATTATATCGTTTCCCCTCAGACTGCCATTGAAAGGAAAACTATTTCCGATTTAATAAGTTCCATTTACGATGGGCGTTTATTCCTGCAGTGTAGCGATTTGGTCCAACACTATCCTAGACCATTAATCTTGATTGAAGGAAAAGCATTACTGGGAGGACCTGAACAATATTCCCAAACGACAGAGGACAATTACCACGATTCATACGCGGAACAAATGCCTCTAATACTTGAATCGTTAGCCCGGGTCGCACTTGAATTTCGGATTCCAATAGTACCGACTCCTACTCCTGAGTACACATCTCGAATGCTCATTATGATTGCGAATCTAGTTCGTAGGGAAAGATCAATAGATGGTCCGCTTCTCAGAAGAATTCGTAAGCAAAATCCTATTTACGTTCAGCAGCTATCTGTACTTTCTTCTTTGCCGGGTGTAGGTGAAAAAACAGCGGTTCGTATGCTAAAAAAATTCGGAACACCTATGAAAACTCTAACTGCATCGGTCGCCGAGCTATCAATGATAGCTGGGCTGGGGACGAACCGTGCTATTCGCATCCGAAGGCTACTGGATTATAGTAGTCCTACGAAGGAAACACAAAACGAAATTCAGAAAACGCTAAGTGATTCTGATAAAAGCATGGGAAGCAAATAGAATCTAGAAAGTCAGTTCTAATTATCAGTAAAGTGAATCATAGGTATGCATATCTCTATTAGCAGATTGTTGCTAATCTTTGGTAGCACAGCCATGGTCAGCAAATGTATGATGTTCATTTTGCATACTTATGGATTAGGGTATTTGTAGAATTGTAGAATCGAATGAACCCATCATAATATGGGATTGCATTTACTATTAAACATGATATATTACCTTTTTTGACAACCCCGAAACCTCAAAGCTGCCCGCCGCGGCTTCTTAACAGCATCTGATCCTAGGAGATCGAGGGCTTGGAACACCAATAATGATAAGGCAAGAGTTCAGATCGATGTATTTATAGCCCCTCTACACTCCACACGATACATGAGAGGTTTGTTTGCGTCTAAGTCGAGGATCTTCTATGTCCTACTTGGCGCAGGAGTTTCTTTTATTATCATAGGTTCGGCATCAGCACTTTACACACTAACTCCTGTCCCAGTATCTCTGAATGGAACAGTCGAAGCTGGTGAAAGTGACACCTTAACTCCTAACATGAATGCAGGTAACCCTGTAGTGTTATCTGTCACAGGGTCTAATTCAAGCATTGAAATTGTGGATCCTGAACAAGAGGTAATTAGGTCGGTAAACAACACTGCTAGCTTTCAGTATAACTTTACAGCTCAAACGGATGGACAGTACTTAATATCCATAGAGAACCTGGGAAGTTCTGATTTGAGCATAGCTGGCAGTGCCTTTACAAAAGGTAGTCAGATAGCTTTAGGCGGCCAGCTTATGCTTATCGTAACCGGAATTATTGTACTCGGGCTTGCTTTACGAGCGAGACTCCGATGAATGCTTAAAGTTACCAAACAGTCATTTCCTTCTTATACGATCCGAGAACCTTTACGAAAGCCGTTTTTGGTTCTATGACTTTCAAGACATCTTTAACCTTTAAGTCAAGAATGTGTCCCTCAAAGTCAGTAAAGAAATTGTATTCCCAAGGGGTTTCTTTGGTTGGACGTGATTCGATCTTAGTAAGGCTGATCTCCCTTCTTGCAAATTCAGACAAGATATTAACTAACGCTCCTGGTGCATGTTTGACAGAGAAAATGATGGATGTTCCATCATTCCCCGATGGCTTTGTATTTGCAAACTCTCTTGATAGTACATAAAATCTTGTAAAATTGCTTTTCCTATCTTCTATTCCGACGTCCAAAATCTCCATTCCATAGATTTCAGCGGCACGCTTGCTTGCGATTGCCGCTGCACTTTTATATTGACCTTCCTTGATCATCTTCACAGCGCCTGCGGTATCATATACTGGTACGGAGGCAAGTTTCTTCTCATTTATATAATGCCTGCATTGAGCTAGAGCCTGGGGGTGTGAATAGACTTCCCTTAATGAATCCAGATCGTTTCCTTTTATTGCAATAAGACAGTGGTGTATTCTTTGATAAGTCTCTCCTACAATGTACAAGTTCGATTGCAATAGTAAATCGTATACTTCATTTACACTTCCCTCAATTGAATTTTCGATAGGTACTACTGCATAGTCGCACAGGCCTGATGACAGTGTCTCGATCACTTCTTGAAATGATCGTACCGGAATGGGCGTCGAGTTTGGGAAGAAATGAATGACAGCAAGCTCGCTGTAGGCGCCTCTCTCACCTTGAAAAGCGACCTTATTTACCACCATTTAACGTCTTGCCGTTGTGAATTGTACTAAAAGTCTCTATTCCATAATCTGACGTCAATTTTCTATCTTCGTAGGTCCCGCATTCTACACATTTCACTGCATTGTTCACTCTAACTGTATTTCCTCCACAATTGTAGCACAATGTATAGACTACACCAAAATCCTTCTCTGCGATAGTGATGTGAATGTTTGAATTGAGCAGGCTTACTACTCTTCCTCTTATAATATCTCCTACCCTAAACGTGATTCTTGACCTACGATCTCCTCTTTCCCTTGACCATCCTCCTTGTCCACCCGACAATGAAATACCCCTTGTAGTTGAAATGGCAGAAAATCCAGAGATAGATTTTACACCATTAATATACAAAATTCTTACCGATATCATGCTACCAAAGAGCATGTCGATATATCCAACGATAATATCTCCTATTTTAGGCAATTTCGGAGTATTTTCTTGCTCAATCCTTACTATACGTCTCTTCAAATCGTAAACTTTGTGTCCAACCGTGCTGGATCGAATACTACCATCGTCGATGTACGTGTTCTTGCCGCTCTCAAACTCTTCTATAAACGCAATCTGATCACCTGGAAAGCTAGGCGCCCGTTTCATTTTTTCAATTGTCAAGGTTAACAGAGACATTCCGTATTAGAAAGTTATAATTGTTACAGGGAAACTAATCATACGGTTAAAATAAGTATTAGAACCAAACCGATGATAGTGGCGCGATTGTCGATGTCGTCAGATTTTCAAGCCCACGAACAAACAACCTATTAGTAACTTCTTTACAACGGTAACCGTGGAGTTTATCGAATGGTTTCCTCATTATCAGGAAATCAGGGAACAATTTGGCTATAGCACCGAGAAGGACCAAGAGGCTGCAAAAGTTCTATCATATATTACCCGAAGAAAGGCATTAGATCTCAAGGTGCTAAGAAAGAAAATTCACGGAAAAAAGGTCATGGTAATAGGCGCAGGGGTTAATCTAGAAGCTAGCATCCCGTACATTAAGAGAAACCGAAATTTGACGAAAATTGTGGCTAATGGAGCAGTTCAAGCAGTTTTAGAACACAAGATCAATCCGGACGTCGTTGTAACAGATTTGGATGGGAATCAGTCATTTCTCAAGAAAGCTGACATGCTAGGAGCAATAATGGTAGTCCACGCTCACGGAGATAATGTTTCACTCATGACTAAATTAGTACCCAAACTTAGACATGTTATAGGCTCTACCCAAGTAATGCCTATGAATAATGTGTACAATTTCGGCGGCTTCACCGATGGTGATCGATCTGTATTTCTTGCTGAAGAATTGGGAGCAAGTCAAATAATACTTGTTGGTATGGATTTAGGAAACGAGATCGGGAAGTATTATTCTAAGGGTACGGTACAGGATTCAGATTTAAAAAAGGCGAAGATGAAGGTAGCAAAAAGATTACTAGCGATGTTAGCAGTTAGGACGCGGTCAGAGCTATTCGATACTTCGATAAAACCCATTAAAGGATTTACCTATCTTAAAGCAAACCCGACTTGAGATATGAAAAGCGCGTTCCGATAATCCTTAGAAGCAAATCTGAAAAGCGGAACCAACCTCAACTCAAATTCTAAGCTCGGATTGACTCTTGTGAGGATGGTTCATCCAGCCAGAAGTATGGGCTAAGAACTGGTCATTGACCTCTGAAAAGCTATTATATCTTTCATGTCAATGCAAATTGAATTGTCATCTAGCTATTCTGACGATGAAATCAAGCGAGCTGCTGAGATCCGTGAATGGCTTGTCAAGCTGATTTCTGACAAGCATGAGGAGATTGAAAACTTGCGAGCCACGCTCTCCCTCGTCGATAGCATGCTTAAGTCGGGAAGTTTCAAGGCAGCATCTAGCTTGAAGGATACTTATGCACACCAATCAAATCCGACAAATCAATTTCCTCCCTCTGGGCCTCATGGCATCTCAAGTCATCCTGCCTCCAAGCAAAATATGGACTCAAATATCGAGAACCCTAATAATCAAATTGCTGCAACTGACGTAGTACATACAGTAAACCAATCTAGCCCAACAGATTCCGATCCATCAAGATCTCAAATTACAGAAACTAAAGAACTTCATAGAGTAAGAGATAATCTCCTTCTTGCCAAAGCCGAGTTTACTACTCATTTTGTAGATATCGTTCCTGCCGAGAATATCTTACTAAGTACTAACACTGCCCCGTTCCGATCGTTTTTCTTGGGAAGAATTCTCGATGGTATGAAGGTTAAAGATGAAGAAAAGGCTCGCAATTTCCAGATTAAAGAGTCAGAATCATTAACGTATATTATAGAAGAAAATGAAAGTAATATTATACGTAAGATAAGGATCAACAATTACAGGGAGAAGGAACGACTCAATGAAATCTTCAATACATGCGCTTGGGTTTTTAGTCGTATGATTGAAAAAGGCTCACGATGAATCATGGATAAAATAGTAGTCCTCGATTTCGGCTCGCAGTATAGCCATCTAATTTGCAGGAGGATAAGAGAAGCAAATGTATACTGCGAGTTGTTGCCTCATGATACTCCTGCGAAATTGCTTAGGGAAATGGAACCTAAAGGAATAATTATCTCGGGTGGTCCGGCTAGTATATATGTTGAAGGGTCTCCTAAGCCAGACTACGGCATTTTTGACCTGGGAATACCTATCTTGGGAATTTGTTATGGCCATCAACTAATCGTTGACAGATTTGGGGGAAAGATAAGAAAATCTACTGTTCGTGAGTACGGTAGTTCGAATCTTGTAATTGATGACCATGACGGTCTTTTTAGTAACATGGATGGTAACATAATATGTTGGATGAGCCACAGCGACACCGCTGAGTTAATACCAAAGGGCTTCGACGTTCTGGCTCATACCGATAGCTCTTCTTCAGCTGCGATCGTTAATAGAAACAAGAAGCTATTTGGAATTCAGTTCCATCCTGAGGTGTTGCACACGGAGAGAGGGACAGAGATTCTCAAGAATTTTTCATTTCAAATAAGTGGGGCAGCGCCCACCTGGAACATGACAGACTACTTAGAAAAAACTATTTCAGAGATCCAGAGAAGCGTAGGAAGTAATAGAGTATTGTGTGCCGTTAGTGGAGGTATTGATTCGACTACGGTAGCGGTTTTATTACATAGAGCGGTCGGAAACAACCTTCGGTGTGTATTTGTCAATCATGGTTTGCTGCGAGTTGGAGAAGAGGAGTTAGTGGTTCAAACCTTTGAACGGTATCTAAATATACCGCTATTAGTAGTTAATGCGTCAGAGCAATTCATCACAAGGTTAACCGGAATCACAGATCCTGAGGAAAAAAGGATGATAATAGGTGACGAATTTGCTCGAGTTTTTAGTGATGTTGCATCTGAACACGGTCCTTTTCAATGGCTAGCACAAGGAACTCTTTACCCTGATATCATAGAGAGTGGGGTATCTGGCGGCCCAGCATCCGTTATCAAAAGTCACCACAACGTGAAGGGTTTGCCTAAATGGCTTAATCTAAAGGTTATAGAACCACTGAGTACACTCTATAAGGATGAAGTAAAGAGACTTGCAGCGGCCCTTGGCGTCCCCGTGCAATTATTGAAAAGGCATCCCTTCCCTGGACCTGGTTTGGCTGTAAGAATTGTAGGTGAGGTGAATCATGAGAAAATTCGTATAGCCAGAGAATCTAGCAAAATTGTGGAAGATGAATTGATGGCCGAAGGCTGGTATGATAAAGTCTGGCAAGCGTATGTGGCTGTAGGCGATGATAAGGCGGTAGGTGTAATTGGCGATGGAAGGCTCTATGGACACATTGCAATAATAAGAGTCGTCGATTCTGTTGATGCAATGACGGCTGATTGGGTGCGATTACCTCATGATCTAATCGCAAAAATCAGCAATCGAATCAGCAACGAGGTAGAAGGAGTAACATGGGTGACCTATGCCGTGTCGAGCAAGCCCCCAGCTACAATTGAACCTCAGTAAGATCATTGCTATGGGTGAACTGTGAGAATTGATCTCTCCAAAATCCCTTCAACTAGAAACATGTATACTATTTCACAATTTTGCTCCACACTCTTCACAGTACTTCGAGCCTTCTTCGTTTGTACTGCCACATGATTTACACTTCGCTAGCGTTGTTAACCCATCATGCGAGTCAAGCTCAACGTTGGACTGATTCTCGTTAATTAGCACAATGTCACCAATCTTAGATATCTTTGACCATAGGATTTCAGAAGCTTTGGCGTCCTTATCCCCTAATCGATTATTGACCATAATGCTTACATCGACTGTTCCATTCTTTAGCCGTCGAAGGCCGATCTCCTTTATGTTTCCAATTAGCATTGCTTCCGAGTCATAGGCTGGCATTTCAATTAGTGAGTGTATTGGCAGAAATTCACCATTAGCTAAGGCATTACGTACTTCATGCATTGAGTCAACTGCGGAATGTTTAATTGCTGTCGACGGTTCCTCTGGCTTCGCCGAAGAAATTTTTTGACTTATCTCCTGGTTAATGACAGACGATGAATCGTCTTGTACCGCCTTTTCATTCTGAGGAGATCGAAACTTGCGGTATTGTGCAATCGTGCTCTTGCAATTCTTGCATTTGTATTCACCTTTCTCTTCTAAGACAACCCCTTCCCCTAGATCCTCGTTTGGGTTATCATACACAATAGACGGAGGACCATCAAATTGCGTTTCGCATTTGTTACAGTAATGCTTCAAGAGCCTATTTTCGTCTAGTCTTCCCACACCTGCTAGGAAAAGCTCAGGCCCTCCTAGGTTACCTTTTCTCTGTTCTTCGTCTGTTATTTTAGCTATAACATATCCTCCGGATCCGCGAAGTTTCTTATCTTGGTAGTCGTTCCTGGGAGTTTCACTTAGCATGAATAAATATTAACGGGTTTGCATATAAAAAACTTGTATTACGCTCTAATACCTCAGATTAGCTTCCGTATCCCTTATATTTCTGTGCTTTCTAATATCTGTCGTCAAAAGCAGCGGCAGATCTGTCAAGTATCAAGTATCAGAATACTACTTATCATTTCTTCCGTGCATTTGTGCAGAAAAATATTAGTGAAAAGAAAGATTGAAATCTACATTTGAAGAATTAGGAGTAAGCCCACTTTTAACTAGGGCATTGGAAGAAATGGGCTTCGCCAGGCCATTTCCTATTCAAGAAGCATCAATACCATTTATTTTGCAAGGGCATGATGTAATAGGCCAGGCACACACTGGAACGGGTAAAACGGCAGCTTTCTCTTTGCCTGTGTTATCACGTCTCAAAAGTAACGGTCCGGTACAATTTTTGATATTGGTACCCACGCGGGAACTCGCAGTTCAGGTAACCCATGAGATCACAAAATATTCGAAGTATACTTCAATTCGTGTGGTATCCATTTTTGGAGGGGTAAGTATCGGTCAGCAGCAATCACGATTGGAGAGAGGAGCTCAGGTGGTCGTTGCTACACCTGGTAGACTCATTGACCATTTGAAAAGAGGAACCATCGAGCTGGACAAGGTAAGCCACGTCGTGCTTGATGAGGCCGACAGAATGCTAGATATGGGTTTCATTGATGACATCAGGTTCATTCTTTTCTATATAAGCGAGAAGCATCAGACATGTCTCTTCTCTGCCACAATGCCTCCTGAAATCCTTCGCCTTGCGGAAGAATATATGACCAATGCTAAACAAGTTAGACTTAACGAAGAAGAAATTAGTCTCGATACAATCGATCAGTCATATCTGGTTACTCACGAACGGCAGAAATTTAAGCATCTTTGTGAGTTGATCAAAAATGAAAGTAAGAACCAGATGATCGTATTCGCTGCTACAAAGCAGCGGACTCATAGATTGGCTAATGATCTGAAATATGCAGGCTTTAAGGCCATCTCTATCCACGGAGATTTGTCGCAAAAGCAAAGAGAAGTGGCAATGTATAGGTTCAAGGCGGCAAAAGAAGATATACTTGTGGCTACTGACATAGCAGCTCGAGGTATCGACATCCCTGCGATTAGTCATGTGGTAAATTATGATGTCCCAGAGGATCCATTGATTTATTTCCATCGCATCGGTAGAACAGCTCGAGCAGGTGGCACTGGGAAGGCCGTCTCCTTGGTTTCTGTGGAACGAGTAGAAGACTTTCAGAGAATTATCAATCGAACAGAACAACCTATCCGTAAACTGAATTTTGAACTAGGGATAGAAGTCCCCGTATACGAAGGTAGAAACCATCGCCCACCTTATTCGAGGGGTAGGTCGTACAGGCCTTCTAACGGTTATCGAGATAGGCGAGAGAATCACTATGGTCAAAGGAAGTATAACAATGAGATGAGCAACTCTCGGTACCGAGGAAGAGGAGAAAGTCGATATAACAATCAGAAGAGATATGGTAGAGGGGTTCACCAGCGATCTTTTTAATTTGGCTTTAGAATCAATCCCTCATTATTATACCACTGGATTGTTTCGAATTTAGTAAGAATTCGTTCGTGTGGAAATAGTAAAATTCGTTTAGCACAAACAAATATGATGCATGTTTGGATAGAAATATTGCCTACCTAACTCAAATTATTTTAAACTTTGATGTTAAGTATTCACTTTCATTCGTCTGTCGGTAACTATATATCTAAAAATTGTTGATATAGAACAGATGCATCAGGACAATAGCGAAGATTCTTTTGTAAAGATTGCCGCGCTCATTGGAGGCGAAGAATATCTAAAGGTTGCACGTGCCCTCTTGCAATCAGAAGATGCAACTGATGAAGAAATTGCAGGGGCAACTGGGCTTAGAATCAATATCATTCGAAAAGTACTTTATGATATGTTTGGGAAAGCGTTGATCACGGGCATTCGTGTAAAGGATGAGAAGAAAGGTTGGTTTGTATACAGATGGAGAGCGAAGCAGGATCAAGTAGACAATTTTATCGATAATCAGAAGAAAAAAATACTTGATCGGTTACAAAAGCGACTTGAATACGAAGAATCCTCAGAGTTCTACCATTGTGGGAACAACGATTGTTCACATGTCAAATTCGATCTTGCAGTAGAACAGTTCTTCAAATGCAGTACTTGCAAGGAACCACTGAACATGATTGATAATAATCAAGTCAAGGAGGCTTTGCGGCAGAAGATTGAACAAATTATTTCGGATATTACACCCAAAACTTCCTAGGCGCTTGTGTTAGTTCAATACGATCTATTTGAACACCAGTATATCCATCCTATTTGAATCTACTATTCAGAATCGAATTCATTTGAAGGGGATTGGTCTAGGCTAGTGATAATAGAATCTACATAATAAGGCCGAGAGACTAAATCATAAGGGAGGTCATCGTCAAAACCAAAAGCGTAAGTGTCCTTGGCGCCTTTTATATCATCAGACTTCTCCATGAAAACGTTTAAACTCTTCATAACTACCCCTTAGAATTCCTATATACCATATTACTATAAAAGTGTATGTCATTCAATGCCTTCCGGTTTAAAGTATCGGCAAATACTTGATTTTCATTATTGGAAGTCTTCTGAATCGCCTCCCTTGTTGTCTAATAGCACGGCCTTAATAGAGGGACCAGATGATCCCACTTGGCCTTAAGGTTCCTCAAAAGTAACCGTTAATCGCTAATGGCAAAAAAGTAACTTATTTGTTACCTTTTTTAGATATCTTGTCTTCGCAGCTAATTCGATTAATCTGCTACAATATTGATCCACTTGATATGAAAAATCTTCCGTCATAATGATAAGGCACTGCTGTTGTTCAGTAATGCCCCAAGGAACAAGATTATCAACGATAAAACCACAATCACCCTTCCTAGAAGAATAATTCGGGATCTTACAGCTTGAATATAAGAATTTGCGTCACCTCTCATAATCCTCTTTTCCGTTTCGACGTCTATTGATCTTATGTGGATAATATAGATTATGAGGGTAACAATAACGAAGATGATCTTGATAAGCAATATAATCCCATAGTCTGAATCCGTTAGCGCAACTGGCTGCAAAAGAAAAGCGCGAGAATTGTAGATTCCGGTTATTATCAATATAATAAATGCTGGTAATGCAATTCTGTTGAATCTCCTTCCAATCCTTAGCATTAGAGTAAGCCGATCTACTGGCGATTCGGCAATCGTTCCTAACATGGGTGCCAAAACAATCCCTAAAAATAAGGATCCACCAACCCAAATTGATGCACAGGTTAAATGCACCCAAAAAACTAAAACATCTCCCAATGCCATTACGAAACTGAGATTGACTTTAATACTATTATTCGTATTGTCTCAGAAAGGATTTTAATGCGCTTTTGATAAGCATAAATGCCAGAATGTTTCTTACCAAACGCAGAGCCATACTCATTGGCGCTGTTGCAGCAATTGCCGCAGGGATAATTCTTACACCACTTATCCTGACTTTCACTCTTCCGCCTGATATTAATGCAGTAAAGATCAACCTCGACAAAGTTGAGATTGAGAATCCCTCTCCAGAAGAGGAAACAGCGAACCTGCTTACTCTTAACGTATTTTTTAAAGTCGATAACCCTACTGATAAGACTTTGACGACCTCTAAAATCGAGTATACCCTATTAGCTAATGGTGAATCTCTAGGTAACGGACATATCGACTATGTCGATATTCCAGTCCACGGACGACCACAACTTCTGTCTGGGAGCGAGGCTACAATTATGTCAAAGTTCGAAATACCGCGTAACGATCCAAGTCTCACGCGAATCAATATTGGAAATCTCACTAGTTCTGATATAAATTGGGAAGTGGAAGGGACTGCTGATATCGAGTCTGGATTTGTTACAGCTCCATTGGTTTTTAAGGATGAATTACAGCGTTCTCTATGAACTCATTGGAGCGCGAACCTTCAGTAATATTAAAGCAAAAAATAGTGTCTGGTCAGAAAGTTCTTTCCAGATACGCTTTTTGCACTGAAGATCGTAATGGGATCATGTATTCTGTTTCAAATTAATACTAGCACTGTTACTATGTGCAGGCTGTCCTTACCCTGTACACCCAGCCTTGGTTATAGATCGATATGACGCTGATGATTCAACGTCCTGCTAAAACTGGAGAGTACCCATTCCGCAATCCATGTACACTTGGCTGGACTATACTGACTCATATCATCTTCAGATGAACATAAATGTTGATAATTACAACTAAAACATGGAGCTCCCTCAACGCTGTTTATCTCTACTTGTCTTTTTTCAATTTCGGAAATGGTAGGTTTCTTCACTATCAACTTGTAAGTCCACCTACCGTTGTAAAGGATTTTTTCCCTAGAAATGAGGGCCTGTTTTTCCAGATTTCCGACGAGCCTTGATCCGTCTCGACTGTCTAGAGAAAAAGTCTTACAAAGTTCGGTTTGGAATATTCCATTCTCTCCGCTTCGAGAGATAGTTTGAAGTGCCTGTTCGACTAAACTATTTCTAGTTTTAACTGAAATTTTCATAGGAGTAACTATTTCTGATGGCAAAATGTAATTTAACATTAGCCAACATAGATATAAAAATCTTCATACTTGTCCAGATATCTCGAGCATGCACATGAGGTCTTGGTTTCTACGACCTCCTAGGATGGCACACTAGGAATTTAATACTATATGATACTAATCTACATTGAATCCATAATATCCTTACGATAATGTTTCCTAACAAAGATGAATTACAATTAAGCAAATAGATTTATAGTATCTCTATCGGTAACTTTACGATTCCAGAGATGATGAGGATCTGCAGTAGTGATGATATAAAGGACAATTCTTTGAATGTTTTCACAATTAACAATAAGGATATTCTTGTAGGAAGAAGAAACGGAAAATTATTCGCCTGTAGCAATTCCTGTCCTCATAGAGGAGCATCCTTATCAAAGGGACATTTTAATGGGGATAACATAGTATGCTATATGCACGGGTATGAGTATAATATTTTCACAGGTGAGTTGGAAAATATGAAATCTTGGAAAAAGGAGGAAGGCTGGATGGAGCAAAGCACTAATTGGAGAAAATCAGGGAATTTGAGATTGTATAAAATTGATGAACACGACAACAGCATTTTCATTGACTCTGGCCAACAAGAGGAGCCAATTTAATGGTTCTAAATTGTACACAAATAAAAGCAGCCCACGCACTAGAATCTTGGTTACGCACCCATGTACGCTAGTCTTTTCAGAAATTTTTTGGTCCATTACTTCTTAAGCGGCTGATAACGTGTAACACGTTGTTGAGTCAAACAGATTATTCAGATAAATTACAGTAGGAATCAACCATCTAAATGGTCCATATCGATTTAGAGTTAAAGCTGTTGCATAGCTAGTTCCTTCATAGCTGGGCTATCAATGAAAAATCGTGGACAAGCAATTCTGCCCAAATCAATCTTAGAATAGTACAATAGTTGCGTAACTAAATTCTTTCTGCGGCTCTATTGACGGTACAAGGAAGGGATACACTAGTCATCAGAACACATCAAAGGTAGAACGATCAAATCGTGACTAATACTAGGTAACTAACTGACTATAAAAGATATGTTGATGGCGTGGAATTAAGATTGAGTAAACATTAAACTAGCATTAAAGATATTTAGATAAAGGACCAACTACGATAGATCGTTACTTGATAAGGAACACGGCATGAAGGGATACAATATATCAAATAACCAAAATCTTTTAATCTGAACAGCCTACTTCTCAGGCCAGCTGGAAAATATTGTTTGGCTATGAGTCTGACCGTTATGAAATCAATCAGATACTGTGTTAAATATGATCAAAATAGCATCATAGTGGATACCAAAAATTACTAAAAATATTATTCTACCGCATGTATTTTTGCCATACGACCAAAAGAAGCAAACATTTTATTTACGCATATAACGTATTCATTCTACTCGTTGAACCATGGTGCGAAAAAGAATCTATGTTGCCGGCAAAAGTGGAGATTCTTGGTATCAGCTACCACCATCCATGCGACAGAATTATAAGACTACTCTAGCAAAAAAGTACGGATCTAGATGTAATCCTGGCTATAACCTCTCAGCTTCCCAAGGCTTGGACAACAAACATTTCAAGTTTGGTTGTGGCAAATATTTTCCTATTGGCTTGCTTACAGTAGACCACATCATTCCAATATCTAGGGGGGGACCGGTCTTCGACATCGGAAATATGCAATTATTGTGCTGGCAATGCCATAGGAAGAAGACCACTGAAAACGACATGATAGATGTATGATCTTTAACTTCGAACGAGACCGTCGCCTTAATTCGATTAGTCTTGATTCCCTAATGATTTAAACACTGCTAGAATTTGACCTTGCTGTTATTCAATACTCGACTTCAGTATACTTCCCCAAAACAATCATAGGATTTAATTTAAATAATCGTAGAAATCTAGTACGATCTTGCCCCGTTATCAAGGGGCAAGACATGAATGGTGGGGTGGCAGAGCGGCTATGCGTTCGCCTGCAGAATCGAATGTAGTAAGCGAATCTATAAGGGTTCGAATCCCTTCCCCACCTTGACGAAATTTATGCTAATATCGTGAAATTGGTAGGAAACTGCACAATCTATTTCACTCTCACGGAAGATTAGGGTTAATTGGCTTAACTTCGAAAATCAAGCCAACGGTATTTATCAATATGATAAAGCGGATTATTATTATCGGTTACTCGTCTGGTTGCGAATGTTTCTTTCACATATTTGCCGTTGAGACGTACCCTACCCTATCACCAAGCCTAAATCGACAGTCTGTGTTGTCTTTGCGCCTTGAACTTCCAGGTTTGATAACCATCTAGATTCAGGAGACGCCGGTAAAGTATAGATATCTGCATGAATGGATTATGTATTGTTCTGATGCAAGAGGAGGATAGCTCAATGGCCATTGGCAAATCGCGAACTGAATTCGAAGATCCGATAAATAGCCTCTTAGTTGTAGTCAATAAGCTTGTAGATCTCGAGAGTAGAATGGATTATCAAAATAGTCCCATAGAGGAGATCCAGGATAGCCTGCGTAGAATAATAGACCTACTTGAAAGATTAAAGAAATGAGGCTTGACATTGTGATTCGCGTATTAGATCTTCCATTTAGCGTATAGTATATTCTGATCTGACATGAGGCTCTATTAACGAAAGAATTATCACATCCATGCCGATCCAATTATCTAAGGAAATGCGTAAAATTGCAATCCAAGCCCCTAGTGGAATCGCGACCGCCCTAGAAGAAAAACTGAGAAGCAAGTATGAAGTGAAGGTAGAAGTGATCCCTGATAATCCTAAGGCAGTTTGTCAAATTTTGGCAAGGAAAAATAGAAAGTGGATTACGATCTGCAGCTTTGCTTCAGACGAAAACATCAAGGACATTATTACGATGTTTGACGTTAATTTCCATTTAAGAAAGTGAATAATAGCGATGAGGAAATATTTTTAATATCATATATTTATTACTATTAACATTGTATTCTTGAACTGGAAGTGTGAACCATACTAAGGTTCTGCTGACAGCCTCATGAGTTTTCTATTTGTATCTGTACCTATTTAAGGCAGGTCGCTTTAAAATGCCGGAGAGTACAATGATACAGATAGATTCCCACGGACATAGGTGTATTCCATTTGAATGATAGATGGGACGAAGACAAATTTCAGGAAGATAGTCTTCGTGGCAAAGTGAGAAGAAATTATATAAAAATTGCAAAAGTTGGGATAATCGTAGGTTTTGTCGTTGTAGCTCTGATTGTATTGTCGGTATTCCTTCCTAGGGTCGGAGTAAGTATCGAAATAATAGAACGAGGGGGATTGATTAGCTCGATAACTGCGAAAATCAGTAACAATAACTTCGATTCGTTGAACAATGTAGTAGTTCAGTTTGGTGAGAACGGAATGCCCCAGAGCTTGGGAAACATCGGCCCTTTTGCATCTTTATTTTCTTCTCCAAATCCAACTGAACTAGATTTTGATCGAATTATTTTAACAGCAAACGATGGAGATGTTCGAGTAGTAAAGTACAGGGACTAATACCTTGTATGATAAGCATTTAGTCGCATTTCAATATCATACCAATTACAACCGTTCAGTTCGTCTTGGTCATTCAAGACTAAATCCCTAATGGGGATGACCATGAGAATGCGTAAATAGGAGCCTAACAACCTTGACGGCCCAGTGCCTTTCAAATAACTATTCGTCGTTTCCATATCTCTGGCCTTGCGTGACAAAATTTTCGATCTGGAAATATTATGACAGAAAAGTCACAATATTATCTTATTGCAAGGGATTATTGGAATGCCCTATCACGCTGTTGTCTTTCATCAGAATGCAACACGCACAATTTTCACTAAGGCAGATGCTTGATACTTTATGCTTACATATAGCACATATGCATTCCTCGTTCAACTCTCCTTGAACTTGCCTATTTGATATACTACCTCTTTGAGGAAGTTTCTTAGATTCCTTTAATTTTGTACTCAAGTAGAGCCAGGCTGTAAATAAAGAAATTCCTATAATTATGATCACAAGGCTGATTAGAGCTGCCCTTAATGCAAATAATATCACTCCCAATATGATCATCGTAATTCCAATGGCAAAAACCCAATTGTAAGAAAGTGGTTGGTTACCACGCGGCGTGATTGAACGATCAGGTTTGGTAGGATTCGTTGAATTCATCCCTCAACAATTCACCATTGAAAAGCTACCCAAACAGAATTATTGTCAATACCACTCTCTAAACGAAATAATCCCTCTTCAGCTAATCCTTTTCCCCTAACTGATAGTCTAGAACATTCCATATTAATAAAATCTAAAACTTGATCCAATCGATGGCATACAGGAGTCCCACCCACAGATCTAGATTCAAAATTGCAGCCAAACACATCATCATTGTACTTTGAGACCGCTGATTCGTCATCACGATCTATTTCCCTAGCTGCCGTCAAGTTGGGATATGTAAGGGGTACTAAGGCAAATTCGATCATTTTTGAGTTGTTCGATTCAGAATACTCTGCTCTCATTATTAGAGTTATTGGTGTTCAAGACTCTCAATGGCTACGTTCGAACCCGAATCAGTTGTGCCAAAACCCAATTGCGGATTCCAGATTCCGGTTTTATTAATTAAAGGTTATTTCTTATGCTCGGAATTACGTTTTGCAATTGATCAAAATACTCTGACCTACATCCCTGACTAGTAAGAAGACTATTGATTTAACAAATTCAATAATCACAAAAGAAATACTTCGGAGACTGGTTTGATTAAATAGTAGCATATCAGGCTTTTGTGGACGTAGTTGTAATCTGCAGTCGAATTCATAGATCCTGTTAGATTTGATCCCTCGGGCTTTTTTTGTGTGTCGAAAGGAAATGCGAGCAGTCTACGTAATCAACAGATCTGAAAATTAGAAATACTAATAGGATGCTCACCACTCCAATTACTCCTTCCGTCCTCATTTCATTGAAGATGAAATTTCCAGATAATTATTTAACTAATTATGATTATCTAGGTCATAGGCTGATA
>JAATVP010000084.1 GCA_014523625.1 Nitrososphaerales archaeon TH5896 | reverse complement strand
TGAGCGAATTGTGTCGAATAGCAGTTGTACAGATGAAATCAGATACAGACAAGGTGAAGAACTTGGCACAATCAAAGGACTACATTAAAGAAGCTCGTTATAAGAAAGCACAGATCATATGCTTTCCTGAATTTCAAATGGGATTTTCCCCATCAGATCAAAAATCCATCGAATTGAGCGAGATCTCTGAAGCAGTAAATACCGGTAATTTTGTGAAGTCTTTAAGTCGATACGCAAAGGAAAATGGAATTGATATTATTAGTACGATTTATGAGAAGGTTCGAGGCAAGAGCAAAGTCTTTGATTCTGCACTTGCAATCAAAAAGGATGGGGTGATCATGGCTCGTTACAGAAAAATTCATTTATACGACGCGCTGGGCTTTAGAGAATCAGACAAATTTCTAGCCGGAAATAGCATTGAGAAACCTTTTCAATTCGAAGCTGCAAAAATAGGTCTCATGATCTGCTACGACATTCGCTTTCCAGAAATGTCTAGAATACTGAGCGTGTTGGGTGCAGAGCTTCTAGTAATTCCTTCAGCATGGGTGCATGGAATTATGAAAGAAGAACATTGGCAGACTTTCATTAAGGCTAGAGCAATTGAGAATGGCATCTATGTAATTGCACCAGATCAAATAGGAAACATATACACTGGTAGAAGTATGGTAGTGGATCCCTTTGGGACTGTCCTATTGGATATGGGAAATAAAGAAGGGATGGAGGTGGTTGAATTAAAGAAATCTGATATTATAAAAGTGAGAGGGCAGCTTCCACTTCTAAAGAACAGAAGAACAGATGTTTACAAGAAGAATCTTTTTGCATTTACAAGCCACTAATTTTCACAAGTTTTCTTTATTATTGGTCAATGATATTCGAGTAAGGTTTGTTTCAATGAGCGACCTCTAATTGTGTTCTGATATTATTTTGTTTGCAGGCAATAAGCGTCTTGTCAAGTTTTATTTCTCGCTATCAGCTGCAATCATGAAGATTGGCAAAAAGAGCTTATTTCCATGTTAGAAACACCGACATCCTTCACATCCCCATTGATTTTTTCGCTTCACCCCACCGCTGTTACGATTTTATGAATTCAACTCTTGTGCATTAGCAATAATACTGACTTTGGACACGAATTTTCGTCTACACATAACGATATATACTAAAAAAAGGCACTGTTACCAGAGACAGGAATATCAATAGTCTGTGAAATCACATCTTGTTTAGGGGGCAGAAAATGATGCTATCATGTGATTGGAAATCTCTTATTATAGTAACTAAAGATAATTCAGATCTTTTGACCTAGTATCGTACGCGAAATGAAATTAGAAGCAAATAAGTAGATACCTCATAATAATTTGTGTGATACGTGAATAGGCATATAGTGTACTTTAGGAAGAATCCTATCAAGTGCTCTCTATCCTAGATTTCCTCTATTTTGATCAGAGAATTGAGTCTGTTCTCTGATTTGTTGTGCAATTGGATTAGGAAAATTCGTCTGAACGAAGAAGGCCGTTGCGACTACAAGTATTAGCATGATTAATGCAATAATCGAGGTGACATTATTGCTTGAAAGAACCACTTCCTAATATTCGCGTTACTGAAATATATGTATGTCATTCTATCTTGCTAAAAGCGGGAGTAGATTGCTTGCCTGGAGGACAAGAATTGGCTGATTTAGAATGGATTATCTTCCACTGATTCTTTCTGTACGGTTACGGTTGCAATATAATTGGCTAGTCTAAACGAACTAAAGCTATGGGAACACCTGCTCACCACTGTGTCTATCAACAATTCTGATAGCCTTTGTAGGACAGGTTTCTGCTGCAGATAATATATCTTCAAATGAAGCACCGTCCTCTGATTCAATTCTAACCTTAGGGTTTATGATCTTGTTCTTTTCCAACACAAATACTTTGGGCGCCAATACTTCACAGCTTCCGAATGCCATACATAATGTGGGTTCTACTGTTATGTTGAAGCGTGCACGTGGCTTGGAGCTCTCGTCATCATCTTCAACCTTTGGTACGCCTGTGATCACTGACGGATCCTTTCTGATTCTTGTGCTCTGTCTGTCCCCGAATCTCTCGTGCCTCCATTCTTTGTACTCGCTTTCAGTAGTTTCTTGATTTTCTTTCTGATTGGGATAAACTGTGGACTCGTAGGAATTTCTGGGCTTTGCGGCTGGATTTCTGAAGCTATCGGAAGGTTGCTGACTTTTCTTGGCTACTTTCGTCTCCGTGGATAAACCGCTATTTTGAATTGAACCTGTTACATCATACAGTTTCCTCTTGTCTTTGTCCGAAAGAATTTCAAAGGCTGCGTTGATTTTTTTAATCATGTCACCTGAATGACTTGATGCGTTTCTATCAGGATGGTGTTTTTTGACCAGCCGACGGTATGCCTTTCTGATGTCGTGATAGCTAGAGTTCTCTGAAACTCCTAGTGTTTTGTAGTATCCTAAGTGGTCCAAGTATGTTTAATATTTTTTCTATGCCCTCTGTCCTTTATATCCTGAGCTGCCTCCTGAGCCGCCTATACTAGCCCAAATTGGTTTTTCGTGATTTAGATGCGAGATTTTAATTAAGAATACACTTTTTAAGATTTGTCTTAATTGATACGATAGTGGGTAGCTTCCAAACTTCTAAATTAAATGGTTCAATATAAAAAAGAATGAAAGCTGGTAGGAATTTTTGCTAATGATATCTCTTCAAAATAGGGCTATACGGATTTCGTCATTAACAATCAAATGAGCTACTGACGTGAGTTTTGATCAAAAATGAAAGGCATAAGATAGCCTGCGGGCAACGCAATCACGCAGAATCATTAACTCATTTGATCAATGATTCTACTAATAATCTTGCTATTCCTGTCCGCATATACAGGTGATTCGATATCTATCCAATCTGTCTTGTCGCCCAGACTGTAAGAATAAAGGTTAGCACCTTTCGAAGGCAGGTGTGCCAAAACATCATGTGATAGGTTAAAGCTACTAATTTGCTTGTTTCGAGTAACGGTTTCTTGTTGTTGATGTAAATATTCGAATACTATTTTACTAAATAGATAAATCCCAAGTGCTTCGGGGGATTCTAATTCGGCGACTGGCTTTTCGATAAATTCCTTTATTCTGTTGCAGTCTTTAGTTTCGACAGTGACTCTCCCAGTCTCTTCATATCGATGCTTTCTTGTTACAAGAATCCCTGTGATTTCTCTGCCGCCCTTGAGTTGCATTTTCAATGTATGATAGCGGCTGACTAATTCATTTAAATTCAACGCACAAAGATTATCTGCAAACCAAACAAGAAACGGGTCGCTTCCATTTTTTATCGAATCTTCAGCTCTCAAGACTGCTCCACCAGTCCCGCTCTTATAGTCCTCAATGAAAGAGATCTTTTTGAGGATTATGCTCCCTTTTCCTTCAAAATAATTTATTATCTGGTTTCCAAAAGAATCAAACTCACATACGATAAGAATTTCATCTATACTCTCAAACCGTGCTAGATATCTTACAACGTGATCTATAACTGGTCTACCGTCTACAGGGATCATTGATTTAGGAACAAAATCGCTAAATGGCCTCGCTCTTGTACCTTTACCGCCTGCAAGTAGTACTACTTTCATGTTTCATCCTGAATTATCTGGTAATGGACTTTTATCAATTTTATTGATAATACTTCGCCATACTATATGCCTATATGCCAATTAATTTTTATCCGAAGTAACTATTGTCCTACGAATTTGACTCGCAATCATAGCGGGTAACTGAAATCATCAAATCTGTAGCAGGCATTGTACTTTTTCTTCTACACATCTCATTCTAACCATTGATGAAATTGAATATTGAACCAGAATAACGTGGGCAGTAATTCAAGGCAACAGGAGTTTAGGATAACTTTTACCTCAGCTTCTTGCCCAAGAAGTTCTCAGTATTAGAAGCGATGAAGTCAATTGCTTCTAAGTAAGATATATCAAGCGCCTCTCCAACAGCGTTGGCCACGGTTACCAAGAATGATGTTGGCAATGCAGGTAATTCCGTGAAGCATCTTGAGTATCGAACAGGTCCATCTGTTTCAACAAGGATCTTGTTTTTGTCAGTATTCTTTAAGAGAACTCGTTTGTCCTCAGAAATTACTAAAGGCGGACCATATGAGACATATGCACCTAAGTCCATTAGAACGCGCAATTGTTTCTTATTACCGGAGAACCAATGGAAGAGCAGATTCCCCAAGTTATAGGATTTTATTAATTCTAAAATATCGTTGAGAGACTTTCTAGAATGGATGGATACTGGTTTCTTCGACTTTTCCGCAATGCTGAGCATGGCTTGGAACACCTCTCTCTGCTTTTCGTATGAATTCCCTTTGCTTAGTGTGTATGTCGGATCGAGTCCGATTTCTCCTATCCCTCCGATCGAATCAGAATATTCAGAATAGATCTCTATGAACTTTTCAATATCGGCTTCATGAGCAAATTGTGGATGAATTCCTATGAATTGGGTTACTATGTCGTTATTGGATTGGCCAAAGGATTTGATTCCATTGACGGTTGAAGTAATATCCACTGTAACTGAACACGCGTGCATCTTCATTATTCTAATGCTCGATAATATTTCTTCCAAGTATGGAGAAAATTCAGGATCTGTTAGATGAACATGCGCGTCACATAACAGAGGATAGGTTCTCACCCTTTGTATTTTGACAAACCCTTTCTTATCAAGTTTGACATTTTAACACCTAGAGCTATCTCATTTCAATGTATCAATACTGGTAAGCATGAAACAACTTGTAAAGAAAAACTGGCATGGAGTCAACCGCAGGTTCCTTGTTGGTAGATCATTTAATATCAACACATAGGATCCTCTGTTGAAGAATACAGAAAAAATCTTTCTTGAATTGTTTCACATTCTAAGTACATTTCTGGTAGCCAGACGAATGTCTTCAGGTTTTATCGTTTTCCGACCCGCATGTAGAGACAACTCAACTGCACTTTTAGCAATCTTTTCAGCTATTTGTTCTATTACCGTACGTAGTTCATTGGCGGCATCGTCGCTCACTCTTTCTGCACCTGATTTTCTAATAATACGTTGCATTCCAGCAAGGCCTATTTCAGGTCCAGAGGAGAACATGTTTATGCGTTAAATCCAAGACTAAGAGTATATTTTCAGCGCAGTCAAATTGTTTAAATCATTTTGTGTTCATTTACGAGCAAATATAGAGATTCAATTAGGATCGTGGTTGAATCCCCTTTGGACGAAAAACTGATCGCTATAGCCAGGCAATCATTGTAGACCTCATCCATAATCTTTGGTATAAAGGTGTCAATACCCTACTTGAAACATAGCCACAATTACGCTAACGGTCTTAATCAAAGATGGGACTACAAGTTTCTCCAACCAATCGAGTAGACAAGGATACATATTTGATCGACTCGTGAAATTGATAGTAACTATGGATTAACAAGAGGTCGAACGAATTCTAATATGCTGCTCCTCAATAACATGAAATACTAGCTATTTAAAGAGGGAATGCATCTCGAAGAATGATATCAGGAGTAAGACCATTGTCAAAGAGAATTGTCATTAATGACAGGCTCGTCAGCCAAACAATGTCGCCCAGATCCGTGTCTTCTCGAAAAGGCGAGAACGGGATTTTGCTAGTAGTTGGGGCAAGCGACATATACCATGGTGCCCCGTTATTGAGTTCGATGGCCGGTCTCAGATCAGGTGTCGACTTAGTCTATACAAGTGTACCACAACGAAACGTCCTAGCTTTAAGGTCATATTCTCCGAACTTTATTGTCCTTCCTTTTTCACACGATTCATTGGATATGGCTTCCGTACGAGAAATCCTTCATGTCCTTCCAAAGAAACCAGATGCTGCTGCCATAGGGATGGGTCTAGACATAGCCCAGATAAAGGGGCTGATCTACTTGATAAATGAGCTTAAGGGTATGCAAACCAAACTCCTCCTTGACGCCTCTGCGCTAATTCCAGATGTTCTGAAACATATATCAGGAACCAATACAATAATCACCCCTCACCTTGGAGAATTCAAACGCGTGTTCTCAACGGAAAGCTCCATACAGTTTCTGCTTCAGAAGAAGACAAGCCTCAAGCAATTAATATCAGTTGTCGTTGAAATGGCAGAAAAATATGGCATCACTATAATCCTAAAGGGTGAATACAATGTGATAGCGAGCGGAATTGGCGGAACCGTTTCAGTGATCAAACGCAGTACACCAGCGATGACTGTGGGAGGAACTGGAGATGTACTGTCAGGATTAGTAGCAGGTCTTCTTACCAAATTGGATCCATTTCTTGCCTCTATGATGGGTGTTTACTTAAATGGCTTAGCTGCATTGCAAGCCTCTAAGAAGCTAGGTTTGCATCTCCTCGCGACCGATCTTATCGATAATTTGCCTTACGTTATGAAGAAATTTGACAAGATAAAGTGAGGATGGCTCATTTTCAGTTTCTATCGTGAAACCTAGGACTTATTTTATCCCGCATATCAAGCTGATTTCTTCTTTGATTTTCACTGATAATTCACACGTTAAATCAATGACTCCAATGCTTGATCAATTAGATTGATAGACCATAAAATTGGTTGCAAGATCGTCTCTCTTGGATTGGCACGACTATTCCTTTAATCTGAAAACCTAACAAATGATTTCTCCGATTTTAGAACTTGAGCCACAAGAATATTGATGAGTCCATGCTCTCATATAGGGGTGGTCAATTTTATCTCAATGATTATCAAAATTGAAGCAGACTGTTTAGATCCCAAAAATCAGGATGTGACACACGCCTTTTAGTTTCGAAGATTTTTTCAAGCAAGTTTGTCACAATTGGCATATTCTAGAGTATTCAGGTCTCTATAGTACAGGTTTAGCACGAATAGAATATATAATTGAAAAGGCTAATTAACCTAGTTAAGGAACATCCAATGAGCAATCAGCGCATCTACGATCTTTATTTAAAGTATAAAGAAGTTTTGTATTTCAACAAAAACCTTATAATTGCAGGCATTTCGTCACTCTTAGTTGGTAGTTTAGTTACTCAGCTGTACTCACAGACAGGAGGAAGCAATCTCATAAATTCCTTTGTCTCAATAGCCACCGAGTACAGTGTATTCTTTCCAATATTCGGAGTACTTTTTTATATCGATAATAGAAACAGGTATCTTGATCCGGTTACAAAAAAGAGAGATTCCCACAAGTTACGAGGCGACATAAAAAAGCTTATAGCTACTTTTTCGGTTTCTGAAATAATCTATTCTACATCAAAAATTCTTATCCTTTATCAGCTCCTTCAACTAGCGATAATCTCTCCATATCAGACAGCTATGCTAAGTACTATCGTGTCGTGGATGCTTTCAGCCATTACTATTAACATCATGATAAGAATAGTAAAACTTGTTAGAACCAATTAAGATTTATGCTTAAACCCTCAAAAAATAGTGTACCTTATCCATAGTCTGGCAGTCGTTGTGGTTAGAGCTGTAGGAACTATTTTCGTTTCAACTTAGCTCAGAAACCAGCTTCGATCGGGGAGTCTGGTTTCATAATTTCTCGCAATAAGGTAGTGGCATAAGAGCCCTTAGGCAATTTGAAGCTGACATGTAGAGATCCAGAATGATTAAATCCCTTACACCAAAGAACCGATTGTCTGAATCCACCCTTAGTGCTAAGCTCCTGCATATCTCGTATGTAGAAATCTCTTGGCGTCAGCCCTTCCTCTTTTAATATTTTTTGTGATGTAGACTCGAACCGTCCATTTCCGGTCTGAAAAGAATATCCTACAAGTCGTAACGCAGGAACCACTGTAGAAAATGTATCAATGCTGGGGTTTAGTTTCCTAATCTTTCCAAGTACATCATTACCTTCGATCTCAAAACAAAGGTCACCCTCCCTGCATTTCGTTATATCCTCACCGCTAGTTAGCGATTCGCTTATACAAAGGTTGAATACATAGGCTTGATAGGCCTGGACATACAATCTTCTAATTCCAATGGGGATAGCCCTCAACGCACGAATATAGTCTCTTTTATACAGTAACGCTCGCACTATCTCTCTTTCAATATCCATACCCCTTGGAAGAAGTCTCATGAGTTTGTTGAAATTACTGGGGTCAGACAATTGTTCCCTGATCTCTCTGCTATACACGGTATCATATTTGGTAGTCTCAGTTAGGAGCAATTCTGATGCTCGTTTAAAATTTCCCTTAAGTATTTCCCTTCCGACGTTATGAGTCACCAACCTTTCACTTCCAAACCTCTGGAGACCATAAAAATTAGCTATTTGGTCTATTTCAGGCAGAAAATCAGTCAAATCTACATGCTTTGGTTCAACTATCAAAATAGTAAATTGATTTCCCCAAAGATCTGATTTTGAGAGTAGGGTACTGCCGAATCCAATAAGACAAATTTCAGTATGACGAGTCTTGGCCTTTAGAGGGAGATTCTTTGTTTTCTGAATTGTCGTGGCGAATTGCAACGTGCTCGCCTTGGAGTCTTTTAAACCCAGGACTCTTAATTCCAAGCGAAGTTGGTTTCGTATTTCGATGAGAGCATGGTTGGAATCGATATTATGTTTTTTTAGAATAAAAACTGGAAAGCGATGGGTAGAGATTGAATTTTTAGACAGGTTTTCAAGATATTGTTTATTCAGAATCTCTCGTACGACGAAATCCTCTGGGTTTCGTTTAATTTTTCCACCTATACCACTAAAAGCAGTACAATAGTGCTTAATACCAGCCTGTTGATCAATCGAAGGTACGTTCTTTTCCAGAATGTAGAACCTCACTTAAGAGACGATATTTCAGGCCTTCAACTCTATTAATCCGAGAGAAGTTTTTGACATTTACTTGACAGCAGGACATTCTTGTAGCTACGACTTCTTGGCGTCCAATTTTACACACCTATAATATAATGTTCCATCAATTGTGACGTCTTCTATCCTTATTGAACGGAGGTTACCAATCTTACCAGCCTTTCTGTGTACAATAATGCCAGATAAATTGCTAATTACGTCTTGAAATGACAGTTTAAGCATCAGGTAATTGATGTCTTCTACTCTAATACCTGTAAATTCTGCAATCTCTTTTACCGAGAATGCCTTATCGCTATTTCGACACAAGAAATCTACGACGATTCGGTTTAGGTCTTTATGAGCTTCGAATTCTGATGCATCGATAGGCGGAGGAGCCATTAACCTGCTAAATAAATTGATACTTATATAACCGAATCTGTATTTGTAGTATCCTCAATTACGGCTTCTTTGAGTATCCAATGACATTCTTTTTGATTCTCAAGTAACAAGTCATTGCCCAAGTATGTTTCAAAAAAGGTCTACATATTGATTCTATCCAATAACTCGACAACTTCCTCAAGACTTGGTGACTCTGCGGAGCGATTGCGGACATAAAGCGAGGATGCGGCATTTGCGAACGTTAACCTCTCTTTCGGATCCAGACCTGCAAGATATGCAACGATATCGGCTGCGTCCCATACGTCTCCCGCTCCAGTCAGGGTTCTGATCTCGCTTCTTATTGCTAGAACTACTTCACTCTCTTTCCCGTTTGACCAAGCCGATCCTAGTTTGGTATGAATGTCAATACTTATTCCGATTTTCTTAGAAAGCTTTAGGGCGGCATCCCTGATCTCTTCTCTTGAATACGATTGCCATGGTAGCAAAGTGCCTAATCCCAATGATGATCCAAGTGTGTTACATTCATTCTCATTGATACTAAGCACATCTATTTTATTTGACAAAAGTGCAAGGATTTCGACGAATTCTTCCTTCCTGAGTTGAAAATCAGCTGGATCTACGAAATGTAGAGCTTTTGGTGAGTTTTCAAATGCGAATTTCATTAGTTCAGTCCCTTTTAGATTGCTCGCCCAATTCGCAACGATGACTGCGTCCGCTCTACTTAGTATTTTCATATGTTTCTCTGTGTTTACTCTTGCTTTGCCAAAGTCTGCAATATCTCCAACATCACTTAGCATAACATTGACTTTAGAATCACCCCCCACATTTTCATAAAGTTCCATTGAGGTAGTTTTTCCTTGCATCCCCTCTGAGATTATAATTTCTACATTTTCTCCAAATTTTTGAAATGTGGTTTCAATCACAGAATTCGCAATCTTATCTCCTACCGTAAAAAACGCTACTCTTCCTCCTAGCATAGCGATACTATAGGCAATGTTGGCAGCATTCCCTCCTTTTCGATCGACGGTTGGAATTTCACGTATACTCCCTCCTCCTACACGAATCTTGTTAACGATTGACTGAAAAAGCTGCTCTTGTGATTGCAACATAAGAATCCGGTCTAAAAAGAAATCAGGCATAGTAACTATCTGATTCATATACGAATAATAATTCTTGATTGCTAAAGATATGTTCTTTATGCCTTTTTCCAATGATACTCATCTTTAGGGAGAGGGTTATATTATCTGTCAACTATAAAATAAGGACTCTAATCTTTTTCATTTTTACTTATACTACCGAACCCTAAATTCTAGATTTGTAGGCATATGCATTCTAGTACCCTCACATAAGATCTTTTCTTGAATTGGTATAGGTCATCATTCAGCCATTGATTTAAAGACTACAC